>CAYZKI010000063.1:7316-12040 GCA_964478745.1 uncultured Bacteriovoracaceae bacterium | reverse complement strand
GCCCTCGACGCCGACCTCGGGAACGCCCAGCTCGTCGGCGAGCTCGGGCTCGACTACGGCCCCAGGCACAGGGAGGCCTCGGGAACGCAGAAGGCCGTCTTCCGCGAGCAGCTCAGGCTGGCCCGGAAGCACGGGAAGCCGGTCGCCCTCCATATCGTGCACGCCCACGAGGACGCGCTCGCGGTCCTGAGCGAGGAAAAACCCCATTCAGGCGGCTGGGTTCATCTTTATACGGGCAGCTTCGAGCTCGCTCGGCGATACATCGACCTGGGTTTTATGATATCTGTCGGCGGCCCCGTCGCCCGCGCGAAAGGCTACGAGACCCTGAAGCGGGGCCTGGCCCGGATCCCGGGAGACGCCCTGATCCTCGAGACGGACTCGCCGGACCAGAGCCCGGACGAGCTTCCGAACGAGCCCGCGAGGCTCGTCGAGATCGCCCAGGCGGCGGCGGCGCTGAGGAATGAGGATTGGAGAGAGCTTCTGGACCGGAGCGCCCGGAACATCTCCTCGCTGCTGAAGATCGAGCATTGAGAGAAGTATCATGAGCCATTGCGACCACGCCCACGACAAGACAGCCGCGACCCCTCCGGTCGCCGAGATGACCGAAGCCGAGCTCGAGAACTACAGGCTTCACCGCCGCTTCGACCGCATGGGGCGCCTGATCGGCGACCGAGGCATGAAGGCCCTCATGGACTCGCACGTGATGATCATCGGCCTGGGCGGAGTCGGGTCGTGGGCGGCCGAATCGATCGTCCGCTCCGGAGTCGGCGAGGTGACCCTGGTCGACTTCGACGAGATCTGCGTGACGAACTTCAATCGCCAGCTGCACGCGCTGCAGGGCCTGGTGGGCTCCCAGAAGTCCGAGGTCATGGCGGCCCGGATGAAGCAGATCAACCCGCAGCTCCGGGTGCAGGCGCTCCCGCTCTTCTACAACGCCGACCATTGCGCGCAGATCTTCTCCCGGCGGCCGGACTATGTCGTCGACGCGATCGACAACGTCACGGCCAAGTGCCACCTGCTCGCCTATTGCGTGAAGGAGGGCATCCCGGTCGTCACCTCCACGGGAAGCGGCGGCCGCATGGACCCGACCCAGATCAAGGTGACGGACCTCGCGTTCACGCGGGTCGATCCGCTCGCCCGGCACATCCGCCGCGTGCTCCGCGAGAAGCACGGCTTCCCCACGGACGAGACGAAGCCGTTCGGCATCCAGGCTGTTTACTCGGATGAAGCCCCCACCGACCCCCAGGAGCTTCACTATGACGGAGGAAAGGGTTTCCGGTGCGTCTGCCCGCAGTCGGACAATCCGTACTTCCAGTGCGAGAAGCGCAACGTCATCATGGGCAACGCGAGCTTCGTTACGGGAGCGTTCGGCCTGGCCTGCTCTTCGGTTGCCGTCAAGCACCTACTCCAGTAACCTTGCTTCGTGGCAGACCGGGAAACCCGCACGGCGACCATTCAGCTCCTCGGGAACGGGATCGTCGTGACGAGAATCAAGCCTCGCGCGATCCAGACGTTGGACGACGCGAAAGCGAACGTGAGCGCATCTTTCGAAACGGGATCCCAGATGCGCGAAGGCGCGGACCGGCGCTGCCCGCTGCTCGTCGATATCCGCCAGGCGCTCCCGCTCGACGCCGAGACCCGCCACTACTACACCGGCAAACAGCTCACCCGTTCCTTCCTGGCGCTGGGGCTCCTCGTGAACGCCGGCGCTTTCGGGCGCATGTTCGGGAACATCTACCTGCGCGTGGCGAACTCGGGGATTCCGGCGAAGCTCTTCCACGACGAGACCGAGGCTCTCGAATGGCTGAAGACGTTCCTGAGATGATCTCGTTCGAGCGCTCGCGGTTCGACACGCTCCTGCAGGGGCTGGAGCGCATGGCCGTGGGTGATCTCGGGCACCAGCTTCCCCTCTCCAGCGCCCGCGACGAGCTCGACGCGCTTTCACACGGCATCAACGTCATGGCCGGGGAGCTTCTCTATCGGCTGAAGGAGCTGCAGCAGGCGCAGACTTCCATTGTCCAGACGGGAAGGCTCGCCGCGCTCGGCGAGGTCAGCTCCGGCCTCGCTCACGAGCTGAACAACCCCCTCGCCATCATCCGCGGCTACGTCGAGCAGCTGCTCCTGACCCAGGAAGCGCCCGCCACGGCCGACGTCGGCCAGATGCTCGCCCACGTCCGGAAGATCGACCAGCAGGTGGAGCGCATGGCGGCGATCATCCGGCACATCATGGAGTTCGCGAGGCAGTCGAAGCCCGTGCGCCTCCCGGTGAAGCTTCACGAGGTGATCCGCAAGTCCCTCATCCTGATCGGCGAGCAGATGCGGCTGCGCAACATCCGCCTGGAGCTCTACCTTTCGCCCGAGGACTTCACGATCTCCGCCGACGCCGTCCAGCTCGAGCAGGTGTTCATCAACCTGATGACGAACGCCCGCGACGCGATCGAGGCCGCCGGGAGAGACCGCGGAGGCGCGATACGCATCCGGACCGCCGCCTCGGACGACAAAGAGGTGCTCGTGACCGTCGAGGACGACGGCGCCGGAATGGAGCCCGAGATCATCGACCGGATCTTCGACCCTTTCTTCACCACCAAGGAGGTGGGGCGCGGCACCGGGCTGGGGCTGTCGATTTCGCTGGGCATCGTGCAGGACCACAACGGATCCATCCAGGTCGAGTCTTCTCCAGGCCGCGGCGCCAAGTTCACCGTGAGGCTTCCGCTCGCATGAACCGGCTCCTGATCGTCGACGACGAAGCCGAGATCCTGGAGCTGCTCCGGATGTTCTTCGCCGGCCACGAGGTCCAGGTGGCGCAGAACGCCGACCGGGCGCTGGAGATCCTGCGGCAGCGAGAGATCGATCTCATGATCACGGACGTGCGGATGCCCGGGCGGTCAGGCCTCGACCTGGTCGACGACTGCCACCGCCTGAAGCCGGAGCTCCCGATCATCGTGATCACGGGGCATTTCTTCAAGGCGCCCGAAGGCAGGCACCCCGCCGTGGCCCGCTGGGTGCAGAAGCCCTTCCGCCGCCAGATGATCATCGACGCGGTAGACGAGGTCCTGAAAAGAAAAAGGGGCGGTGGCCCGTGAGCCACCGCCCCTCTTCTCAGCGGGTTCGCCTGATCAGCGGCTGCTGATCGCGGCGTCGCGTGCCGCCGCGTTCGCGCGGCTCGGCATCACGTCGAAGAGCACGCCCTTCTTCACGAGTCCGTTCCGGCGCATCTCCTGGGCGCTGACCGGGCGAACCGGGTCGCCGCCCAGGGCGACGGCGCGGAGCTGGCGGTTCACCAGCTCGAGCTTGGCCTCGGCGTCGAAGCACGCCGCGTTCTGCTGCTCGTGCTGCGTGTGATCGTGGGTCTCGCCGTCATGCTTCGTGATCGCGATGCTGTCGGCCTTGAACTTCGGCATGTCGCCGCCGATGATCTTCTCGACGAGGATCTCGATCATCGTCTCGACCGGGCTGATCGTCATCTCGATCGCGTTCGAAACCTTGTTGCGGACCTTCTCGAGATGCCTGCGCACGGCATAAGTGCGGTTCGGCTCGCAAAGGCGTTCGTAATCGGCCTTGTAGGCCCCGGCAAGAGCCAGGAGCTGGCCGGTATTCTGGGTGCCGAAGTACCACTCGTGGAACTTGTAGTCGTTCGTCGCCAGGTCGATCTCGCCCAGGTTCTTCACCACGCGGCCGAGCTTCGTGCCTTCGCCGACGATCGCGTCGGCGACGGTCATGATGTCGCCGCGGAGGAGTGCCTCGCGGTTCGCCCTGATCTGCGGCTCGAGGATGACCAGGATGTCCTCGGCGACGTCGACGTTGTGGGTCCCGAGCTTTTTAGGCCACTTGGACTTGTCGCAGCTCTTCTCGAGCGCGTCGGCCAGGCGCTTGTCGGCGCGGGCCTTGGCCAGGTCGATGGCCTTGTGCGCGGCCTTCTCGGCGGCGGCATTCATGTTCGGGCGGCTGAGGCGGATGCGCTCGGAGGCCTGCTGTTTCGCGAGAGCGGCCGCGGCTTCCATCCCTTCCTTCTTGAAGAACTCGCCGAGCTGGCAGCCCGCCACGCTCGCGAGAGCCTCACCGAAGCGCGCGTCGACGTGCTCGTCGAGCGTGCCGGTGTATTCCTTGACCAGGCGCTGGGCCATGTAGTTTTCGACGTTTTCCTTGGTGCTTGCCGAGGCAAGCGGAGCTGCCACGAAGGCGGCCAGCAGGACAGCAGCGGATCCGGACTTCAAAGTCATATGGGTAGTTCCTCGATTTGGGCCGCACCGTACTTGAATCTGACGCAATGTGTCAACCATCAATTGCCGCCCGATAAACAACTGAAATAGAAGAAGCTTCTGGTCTTTGTGCTGCGCAGCATATACAGTGCGGATCCCCTATGATCAGCACCTCCGGCGTAAGCCTCAGTTACGGAAGCCATAAGCTCTTCGAGGACGTGAACATCAAGTTCGTCCCGGGAAACTGCTATGGCCTCATCGGCGCGAACGGCGCCGGCAAGTCGACGTTCCTCAAGATCCTTTCGGGCGAGAACACCTCCTACACGGGAACGGTGACCATCACCCCGGGGCAACGGATCTCGTTCCTGCGCCAGGACCACTTCACGTTCGACGACGAGCAGGTGCTGAAGACGGTGCTGCTCGGCCACCCCGAGCTCAGCCGCGTGATGGCGGCGCGCGAGGCGCTCTACGCGAAGACCGACCTGACGGAAGCCGACGGCGTGCTCGCAGGCGAGCTCGAGGGCC
>CAYZKI010000063.1:4939-7306 GCA_964478745.1 uncultured Bacteriovoracaceae bacterium | reverse complement strand
CTCAGGCGCTGTTCGGCCAGCCCGACATCCTGCTGCTCGACGAGCCCACGAACCACCTGGACGTCGCCGCGATCCGCTGGCTCGAGGAGTTCCTCCTCAATTACGACAAGACCGTCATCGTCGTCTCGCACGACCGCCACTTCCTGAACCAGGTGTGCACGCACATGGCCGACATCGACTTCGGCAAGATCCAGCTCTACACCGGCAACTACGAGTTCTGGTACGAGTCGAGCCAGCTCGCGCTCAAGCAGGCGCAGGACAGGAAGAAGAAGGCCGAGGACAAGGCCGAGGAGCTCAAGGCGTTCATCGCGCGCTTCAGCGCGAACGCCTCGAAGTCCCGTCAGGCCACCTCGCGCAAGCGGCAGCTGGAGAAGCTCTCGCTCGAGGAGATCAAGCCCTCCACGCGCAAGTACCCTTTCGTCAGCTTCAAGGCGGAGCGCGAGGCCGGAGACCGCCTTCTCCGCGTCGAGAACCTCTCGAAGTCGATCGACGGCGTGAAGGTGCTCGACAACGTGAGCTTCACGCTGAGGAAGGGCGAGAAGGCCGTGTTCATCGGCGACACCGAGCTCGCGGTCACGACGCTATTCCAGATCCTGGTCGAGGAGCTGGCTCCCGACAGCGGGACCTTCACCTGGGGCGTGACTACCAAGCGCTCCTACTTCCCGAAGGACAACGCGAGCTACTTCGACAAGGTCGACCTCAACCTGATCGACTGGCTCAGGCAGTATTCGCCCGACCAGCACGAGAACTTCGTGCGCGGGTATCTGGGCCGCATGCTCTTTTCGGGCGACGAGGCGACGAAGAAGACGAAGGTGCTTTCCGGCGGCGAGCGGGTGCGCTGCATGCTCGCGCGGATGATGCTGGTCGACGCCAACGTGCTCATCCTGGACGGCCCGACCAACCATCTGGATCTCGAGTCGATCCAGGCGGTCAACGACGCCCTGATCCGCTTCTCGGGCACGGTGCTCTTCTCGTCCCACGACCAGCAGTTCATCCAGACGGTCGCGACCCGGGTCATCGAGATCGGCTCGCGCGGGGTGAGCGACCATGAAACCACTTACGAGCAGTACATCGCCGGGAAGCTTTCGAAAGCGCAAGGATCCCGCAACGCCGAATCGAGAATCCATTGAGAACCTTCGCTGAACTCGACCTGAACCCTCTGCTCTCGCAGGCCATCGAGGAGATGGGCTTCGAGACCCCCACGCCCATCCAGGCGCAGGCATTGCCCATGCTGCTGGCCGGGCCGACGGACTTCCTCGGCCTGGCCGCGACCGGCACGGGCAAGACGGTGGCCTTCGGGCTGCCCCTGCTCGAGGCCGTGAACCCGCGCCATCGCGCGGTTCAGGGGCTGATCCTCTGCCCGACCCGCGAGCTCGCGCTCCAGGTGGCCGGCCAGATCGACCTCATGGGCAAGCATCTCGGCGTGCGCGCGCTCCCGATCTACGGCGGCGCCCCCTATCCCGAGCAGATCCGCGGCCTCAGGCAGGGCGCGACCATCGTGGTCGGCACCCCCGGCCGCGTGGTCGACCATCTCGAGCGCGGGACGCTCGACCTGTCGAGCCTCCAGACCGTGATCCTGGACGAGGCCGACGAGATGCTCTCGATGGGCTTCAAGGAGGACCTCGAGACGATCCTTTCGAGCGCTCCGCGCGAGCAGACGCAGACCTGGCTCTTCTCGGCCACGATGGGCCGCGACGTGCGCGAGTTCGCCGGGACCTACCTGCGCGATCCGCGGAGCGTCGAGGTGAACCGCACCGAGATCGTTCCCGATCGCATCGACCAGATCTATTTCCGCGCCCACGAGAGCGACAAGCCCGAGATCATCTGCAAGCTCATCGACGCGGCGGAAGACTTCTATGGCATCATCTTCTGCCAGACGAAGGCGCTCGTGGTCGACCTGACCGAGTATCTCAAGGCGCGCGGCTACGCCGTCGATTGCCTGCACGGCGACCTGGACCAGAAGGCGCGCGAGCGCGCGATGGCGGGCTTCAGGAACAAGAGGGCCACGGTCCTCGTCTGCACCGACGTGGCCTCCCGCGGCCTCGACGTGAAGGACATCACCCACGTCATCAACTACTCGCTGCCGCGCGAGCTCGACAATTACGTCCACCGGATCGGGCGCACCGCCCGCAGCGGCAAGACCGGCATCGCGATGAGCCTGGTCACGCCGAGCCACCGCGGCCTGATCCCGCGGATCGAGCGGGTCACCAAGAGCCGGATGCGCGAAGGAAAGCTGCCCACCCGCAAGGAGATCGGCGCGAAGAAGGTCGCCGCCCTGCTCGGGAAGTTCGATGCCCTGACCGCGTTCGACCGCGCGGCCTCCCTGATCGACGACGCCTGGCTCGGGAACATCGCCGAGATGAGCCG
>CAYZKI010000063.1:4592-4929 GCA_964478745.1 uncultured Bacteriovoracaceae bacterium | reverse complement strand
CTTCCTGTCGATCACCTATCCTGAAATCTTCGAGGACCGCGGGCAGGAAGAGCCGGCGCAACCCCAGCCGGCGGTCCGCCCCGAGAAGGACGGCGCACGCCCCAAGGGAACGAAGAACACGCATCTTCCGAAACCTCACGGCGCCCACGCCGGCAAGAAGAGGAACCATCACGATGAACGAAGCTCAACCCACTCCCGCCCGGCCCCTCACCCTGCAGCGGGCACCTTCCGCAGGAAGCGTGATCAAAAAGATTCACGAGATCAATCCTGGTCTCGGCGTCCAAGAAATCAGCGCGATCATTCACGCGGCCACCAGCCGTCGTGGAGACGAAGCCAT
>CAYZKI010000063.1:4209-4582 GCA_964478745.1 uncultured Bacteriovoracaceae bacterium | reverse complement strand
CTCGAGCTCGCCCGCCGGACGCTCAAGTAGGTAGAAGGCGCCGCGAAAGAATGGCACGCGCTCTGCTTCGTCGGCTTCGTGGCCGGCGACTTCAAGAGCCCGAGCGTACCGAGAAGAAGACCTGACGCGCGGAGCTCGCGCCCGCAGCCCGCGCTCCGACTCGTCACGGCGGAGGCGGGGCCCCGCATCCAGGCGATCGACCTGGCCCGGGGGCTCGCCATCGCGCTCATGATCCTGAGCCACGGCATCAAGGGCCTGCTCACGTTCGATCAGATCCCGGCCTGGGGCGTCGTCCCGATCCACCTGGTCACGAAGTTCTCCTCCACCCTGTTCATCCTGGTCTTCGGGGTATCCCTCGCGATCGCCTACCTGC
>CAYZKI010000063.1:0-4199 GCA_964478745.1 uncultured Bacteriovoracaceae bacterium | reverse complement strand
GGGCGGGGAGGCGGCCGATTGGAAAGAGCGGCGCCTGAAGCTGCTCATCCGAGGGGCGAAAGTGCTGTTCTGGTACAAGGTGCTGACGGTCGTCGAGATGGCGCAGCTGTACACCCGGCAGGAAGTGCTCGACGCCGTGCTTTACCGCGCGTTTCCCGTGTATGTCGAGATCCTGGGTTTTTACGGCGTCGCGCTACTCTGGCTGCCGCTCGCTCTCCCGCTTTGGAAACGGCTCCCACGGCCGGCGAAGCTGGCCATGCCGCTCGTCGCGGGGGTGCTCGCGGTCCTCGCCTCGCGCCATTTCGGCTTCTTCGGCTCCGAGACGCTGCGGACGCTGCTCGTCGAGAACGAGAAGCACTACACCTGGGGGCAGCTCTCGAGGCTTCCGATAGTGATGATCGGCCTGCTGATCGGCGAGGCGTTGCGGAGCGTGCACGACGACCGGGCGGCCAGGCTCAAGCTGGCCGCCTGGGTGGCGGCCTTCGGCGCGTGCGCGCTGACCGCTTTCGCGGTCATGAGCCTGACGGATGCGACGGCCTTCCGCGAGACGCTCGTGGCACTGGCCCGGAACGAGGGAAAGCATCCTCCCGATACCTCGTTCGTGCTCTTCAGCGGCGGAGGCGCGCTCGTCCTGCTCGCCGCCGCGATCGCGGGAGGCAACCGCATGGCCGCCTGGCTCAGGCCCGTCGCGGCGATCGGCAAGGACGCGCTCCAGGCTTTCATCTGCCACATCGTCATCCTATTCGTTTTCTACCGCTACCTGTTTGATTACCGGCGAAGCATCCCCTATCCTTTTGCTCTCCAGCTGACATTCATCATGATGCTGGCGACTTCTCTATGGGTCACGCTCGTCACTTGGGTCAGAAAGCATTCCTGAAGGCGGTTGTCCTCGCGGCGCTCGCCCTCGCGCCCGCGCTTGCGCCCCGGGCGGCGGAGGCCGCCACCTGGAAGGCTTCGCTTCGGGAACGGATCGCCGCGCTCCAGGCCAGGTATCCATCCCGCTTCGGCGTGCACGTCGAGGATCTCGGCTCGGGCGAGACCTTCTCCGTGAACGCGGAGCAGGCCTGGTATCTCGCCTCGGGCGTGAAGCTCCCCGTCGCCGTCGAAACGCTCCGTCAGGTCGATCAGGGCAGGCTCGCGCTCGACCGGACGATCCGGCTCGAGGAGGCCGACAAGCTCGACGGCGCGGGAGAGACCAACTCGCAAGCGGCGGGCACCCGGCTCAGCGTGCGCTACCTGCTCGAGCAGATGCTCATCCACAGCGACAACACCGCGAGCGATCTGCTGATCCGCCAGGTGGGCATCGAGAACGTCAACCGCTGGGTCAGGAGTGCGTTTCCGGGGGGCTTCGAGCGCATCACGAGCCTCGGGGACGTTCGGCGCCATGCTTTCCGGCCCCTGGTCGCCGATTCGTTCCTCCTCAGGAACATCGACCTTCTCAAGCTGCGCACGCGGTACCGGCCCGACGTCCTCTCGCGGGCCTACGACGCCTACTACGCGAGCGGTCTCAACTCCGGGAGCCTGATGGCCTACGGCGCGCTTCTGCGGAAAATCGACGAGGGAAAGCTTCTCGAGCCCGCGAGCCAGAAGTTCCTGATGGACACGCTCTTCGCCGTCCGGACGGGCAGGAACCGGATCAAGGCGGGTCTTCCCCCCGGGGTCCGCTTCGCGCACAAGACCGGCACCCAGCGCTCCCGATTCTGCGACTTCGGCATCGCCCATGACGCGAATACCTCACGACGCGTCGCGATCGCAGCCTGCACGCGCGGCATCGCTTCGGAGCGGGAGGCCGAGGCGGTCCTCAGGGAAATAGGCCGCGCGCTCGCCGCGAGCGGCGTATTCGCATCCTGCTTGCACGGCAGTGAGGGATGCTCGCAGGCTCAGCCGCAGCCCCCCTTGCCCTCGCTCTAGCCGTCGCGTCCTCTTCGCCGGGCTGGGTCACGAGCCTCAGGAACGAGATCTCGAGGATCGACCGCGAGACCCCGGGCGAGCTCGGCGTGTACGTGAAGAGCCTTCGCGACGACGAGGACCTGGGCTACCAGGCGGACAGGAAATGGTACCTCGCCTCGACGGCCAAGGTTCCGATCGCGATCGTCGCCCTCCAGATGGCCGAGGATGGGCAGCTCGACCTCGAGGAGGAGCTCGCTCTCCGCAGGAGCGACTACGTCGACGGCGCGGGCTCCCTCCTCCGGGAGGCGCCGGGCGGGAAGTTCTCGCTGGGCACTCTGATCGAGAAGATGATCACCGAGAGCGACAGCACGGCGACCGACATGCTGATCAGGCGGATCGGCGTCGCGAGGCTGAACGAGTGGGTTCGTTCGCGCCTGGGGCTCAGGTCGTTCGGCCCGCTGACCACGCTCCTTCAAGTCCGTCACGACGCCTACGGCGAGCTTCATCCCAAGGCCCGCGAGCTCACCAATCTCGACTTCATCGAGCTCAAGAGGATCAAGGACCCCAAGGCAAGGCTCGAGGCCTTCCGCGCGAAGCTGAAGATCGAGCGCGGGGCGCTCCGGAAACCCAGCATCGACGAGGCATTCGAGAGCTATTACAGGCGCGGGCTCAACTCGGCCGGGCTCGAGGAGCTCGGGAGCCTGCTGGAGAGGCTCCACACGGGCAAGCTGCTGAAGCCCGGGAACACAGACAGGCTTCTGGGCTACATGGAGCGCATGAAAACCGGCGAGAAGCGCATCAAGGCCGGGCTGCCGGCCACCGCGCGCTTCGCCCAGAAGACGGGCACGCAGGTCCGGAGGATGTGCAACATCGGCGTGATCCGCGCCGAAGGAGTGATCGTGGCGATGTGTCTCGAGAAGTTCGACGACCCCGCCCAAGGCGAGGCGGCAATGAAGAGGATCGGCGAGTCGCTCGCGACGAGCGGGCTGATCAGGCCGAATCCCGCTTCGGCTTCCGGCGGGACGCCTTGAGGCGCGCCTTGAACTCGGGGATCCTCGCCTCGAAGACCGGGTACTCGTTCCGGGGCGCCTCGGCCTTGGCGCGGAAAAGGCGCCTGGCCAGGATCAGCAGGAACTCCCGGTGGCACCGGCGGCCCGAGTGGCACTGGCAGACCAGATAGACGTCGCGGTCGGCGGCGAGCGCCGAGATCCTCGCCAGGTGCTCCAGGCCCTCGTCGCTGACGTCGAAGCGCTGCTCGAAACGCACCTTCCCGAACGCGCCGTCGTGATTCTTGAAGCGGCGCTTGGCCGAGAGCCAGTCCTCGAAGAGCTTCCACTCGGGCGACATGCAGGAAAGGTATTCGTCGCGAAGCATGCGGTTCACGAAGCGCGGGTAACGGCGCATCGTGATGACCACGTAGGATTTCTCCCGGGAGACCCGGTCGGAGATGAGATCGGAAACGGAAGCCTGTCGAAGCATGGTCGCCCGAGATTACCCGATTTGAGGCCGGAAAATGAAATCGAGGCGGGCGGCGCCGGCTAGGTGCCGTTGCCAGTCTGTGGTAGGCAGGGCTGCAGAGCTCACCGAGGTCCAAGTTGCCGCAACCTGCTATACTCCATACGACCGCCGTTCGATCCGTCCCGTTCGCCTGCGCGGCGGCGGTTTTCCTGCTTGCCGGAGGCATGCTGAGCGTCTGGCTCTTCTTTCCCGAGGCGGCTCTCTATTCCGTCACCGGGAAGATGAAGCCGAACGCTTCGCTCTGCCTCACGTTGACTTCCGTGGCCCTCGCCTGCTTCGCGCTCGGCGGCGCACGGCCCAGGCTGGTGGGCCGCCTGCTCGCCGCCGGGGTGGCCGCGCTCACCACGGTCACGTTGTCCGAGTACCTGTTCGGCTTCGACTTCGGACTCGATCAGATGCTTCGACAGGACGTCTACTCGGAGGAAAGCTCGGCCTTTCCGGGAAGAATGGCGCCCAACGCCGCCTCGGGCCTCCTCTTTCTGAGCCTCGGGCTGCTTTTTCTCGACCGCGCCCCCCGATGGACGCGTGCCACGGCGAGCGCGTTCTTCGGCGTCACGCTGCTCATCGGCGGAGTCGCCATCATCGGCTATCTCTATCAAGCGAGCGCCCTCTACCAGATCTCCTCCTATCTGCGGATCTCGGAGTACACTTCGGCGTCGCTGATCCTGCTCAGCCTGGGCGCGTTCTTCTCGAAGCCCGAGCTCCCGCTCACCTCGAGGTTCCTCAGCTCGGGTCCGCAAGGGCTGCTGCTCCGGCGAACGCTCCCGGCGGCCGTTGTCATCCCGATCGCG
>CAYZKI010000062.1:7876-12064 GCA_964478745.1 uncultured Bacteriovoracaceae bacterium | reverse complement strand
CGGTCACGGTGAGCTTGAACGGAAGTCCGGTGGGTGAAAGCGCATCCGGAGTCTGGGGATGGACGAATGCTGTTGTGCCGCTTCCCGACAATACCGGCGCCTCGACGATCGCGCTCGACGGAGTCGATGACGGCGGGAACGACGACGCTTACGCCGAGGGAACGATCTTCGTCTTCGATGGGGTCGAGCGGGTCACTCCCGGGTACAATTTCAATCGTTACAAGCTCGCGCTCGTTACACTGGGCAACTCCCTGATCCGTTATGATGGTCTCGGCGCGCTCAATACGCATGTTAATGGGAACCCGGGAGGTTCGTATCCGATCGTGCTCGCCGCTGGCTTCGAGCGCTTCCTCTGGATCGAGGCGCGTGTGACCGCTGATGGAGGCGCAGGCA
Organism: uncultured Bacteriovoracaceae bacterium; assembly: GCA_964478745.1. Classification (GTDB taxonomy): domain Bacteria; phylum Bdellovibrionota; class UBA1018; order UBA1018; family UBA1018; genus CAYZKI01. The sequence goes on along the minus strand of CAYZKI010000062.1, from coordinate 11,671 downwards.
CGGACTCCGGAAATGGCCTGTTCCTGTCTGACAGCCGCTTCTCCCGGATTCATCGAAGCACGTTCTCGGGCGCGTCGAGTGCCGGCATATGGGTCGGAAATTCCGCCCGAAGCTGCAGGTTTTCGAGCACGACGGTGGCGGAGAACGCGACCATGGGCTTGACCCTCTCGAACTCGGCCCAGCATATGGTAAGCGATCTGATCGCCGAGAATAACGGCACCGAAGGGTTGCATCTGATCGGCTCGGACGGCAGCCAAGTCGATGGCGTCACGGCCCGTGACAACGGCTCTGACGGCGTCTGGGTCCGGCAGAACAACCCGACTCCGCTTCCAGTCATCAGGAACATCACCGCCTACCGGAATGGGGGCGACGGGATCCAGCTCTACATCATGCCTCGTCCGGGGATCGATCTGACGAACGTGGTCGCGTTCGATAACGCCGGATGGGGCATGAATGTGGGCGTGTCGTACGGAAGCTATCGGCACCTGAAGCTCTACAACAATGGTTCTGGCGGGATCAATACAGGAGGTGGCGCGCTAGTATACGATGTGACCGCGATCAACAACGGCGGCTACTCCGTCAACGTCGCGCACAACACCATCGTGGTGAACGCCCGGGTGAGCGGGGGCGAGGAGCTCATCTACAGCTCGAACGGCACCGAATGGCGCCGGACGTTCCATGGCGTGACCGTCACGAACTCGAACATGCAGTCCTGGGTGAACGTGAACGACACGCTCACCCAGGTTCTCGCCACGAACAATACGAGCGGATTCAAGATGCCGTGGCTGTCCGGCGGCGCGCGGTTCGCGCAGGTCGTCGCGAGCGGTAACGTGGGTCCCGAATTCCTGTTCAACCAGCCGTCGAATCCCAATGTTCTCAGCGGAGTGATCCTGATTGACACCGCCGACGGGGCAAACTGCGTCGGAGGCGGCGCGGGAACCGGCATGGGAGCCGCCTGCGGGAACGAGGACACATCGTCTGCGACCTGGATCACGGGAGTTGACGCCGCCGGTGCCCTAGCTGGCGCGGTTACCTCGGATTCGAGCAACACGTCGCACTCGGGCGGAGTCAGCCTGTACGACTCGATCCTGGATTGGTTCAACTTCGATTCGCCGTTCAGAGGCTACATCAAGCTGGGTGCAGCCGCGTTCCCCGACGCAAGCTGGGTCGGAAGGTGCGTTTCCGGGCAGAATTGCGGGATCTTCGATCTCAGGCTGAAGGCAACCGACACCCATCTTCTCAATCGCAGCCAGTATGGAAACGCGCCGAATGACGCATGGCCGGTGCAGGCGAGCGACCCGTGTCCCGCAGGCGTGCACGGAAACGTCGCGATCACTGACCAGTACAACGTCGAGATCTCGGGCGGGAATGATGACGGGCGATGCGATGTCGCCGAGGTCTGTGGCTCTGCGAACACCTACCTGCTGAACGCTTTCGAGATCGTCGAGGACTTGATCGGCGACGACGATGGGCTCTGCGAGTCGAACGAGGCCTGCATCTACATGCCGAACTTCGGTGCCTACCAAGGGGAAGGGAATTACTCGGCGCTGACCTGTGATTTCCAGGACGGAACCGTAAGTGGCGTAACGATGTATTCCTACCCGGTCAATGGGGTCTAGGAAGAAAGCGGGCGAGCTCCGACCCATTCGCTCACCCATGAGACAACTCCAACCTCCGGCCGGGACAGATCGTCCCGATCCGAAGAGCATCTCCCTGCAAACCCCCGAAATCACGTAACTCCCCCGTGGCACCCGCCTTGCTCATTCTCCTCTCGTCGTAGTTGTTCCGAACGAAAGAAAGGAGCAGTGACACCATGAGAAACCTCCCCGATCTTTTCCGCAACGGCGCGCTCGGTTTCGCGCGAATCCCGTTCCGCGATTTCGACCGCATGTTGAGCGATATGTGGGCGGGAACCGCGCCGGGCTCCGGATTCGAAGTACCGACCTTGGCCGGCACCCCGGCATTCAAACCCTCCTGTGACGTCACCGAGAACGAAACCCATTATCTGATGAGCTTCGATCTTCCTGGCGTGAAGAAGGAGGACATCAAGATCGACGTGCAGGACGGCGTGCTCACCGTGAGCGGAGAGCGGCACGACGAGAACGAGAAGAAGGCCAGGAACACGTTCCATTCCGAGCGCTTCTACGGCTCGTTCAGCCGGTCGTTCCATCTTCCGGCGGGCGCGAAGCCCGAGCACATCCAGGCAAGTTACGCCGACGGCGTGCTCAAGGTCTCCGTCCCGAAGGCGGAGCTCGCGAAGGGCGCGCAACAGGTCAAGATCAATTAGTCCGAACCGACAGGCAGCTGGAGCAGCAGCAAGGAGAGAGGAGCATCGATTATGTTACGGAAGTCTTCAGCGCAACGTTACGTCGCGCAGGTGGCGGAAGATCCCATATTATACGTGGTGGCCAACCGCTCCGAGGCGGTCTTCTACGCCGACGGAAGCGACCGGAAGTTCCACTTCGTCGAACGGTTGACCAACAAGAAAGGACACAGGCACGAATCCGAGCTGGTCTCCGACCGGCCCGGCCGCGGCGTGAGCTCCGCGGGTGGAGGAATCCACCATGGGCTCGAGCCCGGGACCAGTCATCATGAGCTGGCGGCCCGGCGATTCGCGAAGCGTGTCGCCGCCGCTCTCGAAAGAGGACGCTCGCAGAAGCTCTTTCGGGAGCTGGTCCTGGTGGCGGAGCCGCATTTCCTCGGCTTGCTGAGGAGATCGCTCACGAGCAAGACGCGTGAAGCCGTCACGCACGAGGTCGGCCACGAGTACTACGCGCAGGGTTCCGGCGAGGAAGTCCGGGCGCGCATTCTCAAGGCGATCCAGAAGGACAGCTAGGTAGGTAGACAGGCCGGACGTGCCGGCAACGACAACTCAAATGCAGCAACGAGCGGGGGGCCCTTCGCAGGCTAGGAAGGGCTTCCCGCTTCTTTTTTTTCACCGGCGATCGGAAGCGCGATCGTGAAGGTGGAGCCCTCGCCGGGACGGCTCTGCACGGCGATCGTCCCGCCGTGGCCGCGGACGATCTCGCGCGAGATGTAGAGACCGAGCCCCAGGCCCGGTACGTCGCCCGAGTGCCCGGCCCGCTCGAAGCGCTGGAAGATCCTTTCGAGGTCCTCCGGCGCGATGCCGCGCCCGCGGTCCCGGACATCGATCCTCGCGTGGTGATCGACCTGCTCGAGGCGGATCTCCACGGGCTCGCGCCGCCCGTACTTCAGCGCGTTCGTGATCAGGTTCATCACGGCCTGCTCGATCCGGAAAGCGTCGCCTTCGATGCGGACCCCCGGGCTCACGTGGGTGACGAGCCTGGTCTTCTGCGCCTCGAACTGCGGGCGCACGCTCTCGGTGACCGAGCGCACGAGCTCGCTCAGGTCGAGCGGCTCCGAGCGGATGGCAAGCCTTCCCGAGCTCAGCCGCGAGATGTCGAGCATATCGTCGATCAGGCGCGTGAGCCGGTCGAGCTGCCTGGATTCGGTGTCGAGCATCTTCTCGACCCGCTCAGGCGCGGCTCCCAGAAGGTCGCCGTTCTCGAACCTCCTGCGCTTGAGCTGCGACTGCAGCGAGAGCGTGGTGAGCGGCGTCTTGAGCTCGTGACTGGCGATCGAGAGGAACTCGTCGCGGATCCTGACCGCCATCTGGAGCTCGGCCTGCGCGCGCTTCTGCGTGCTGTTGTCGATGATCACCGCGACGCCCGCGGTCCCGTCGTCATCGAAGCCCACTCCGGCGATGAGCACGGGCACGCGGGTCCCGTCCTTGCGGATGTACTCCTTTTCGAAGAGCTTGCTCGTGCCGGTCTC
>CAYZKI010000062.1:7451-7866 GCA_964478745.1 uncultured Bacteriovoracaceae bacterium | reverse complement strand
GTAGTAGAAGGCCGTCAGGCGCTCGGCATCGGTCTTGAGCACCTCGCGGTCGAGCTGCGCGTACTCGGGGGGCGTCATGCGCGCCCAGTTGATCGCGCCCGCTTCCAGGTCCGGGCGGGAGTAGCCCACGATGTCGAGGAAGCGGTCGTTCGCGTCGTGGATGCGCCCGGTGCTGTCCCATTGGATGATGCCCACCAGGCTCGCGTCGTGGATCCGCCGGAAGTTCCGGCGCTCGCGCTCCAGAGCGTCCTGGGCCTCGACCTGAGCCGTGACGTCCGAGCCGATGGCGTAGATGAGGCCGTTCGCGAGCGTCCCCGTCCAGGAAATCCAGCGGTAGCTTCCGTCGCGGTGGATGCAGCGGTTGCGGAAGTCCTTGATGAGCGGCTCGCCCTCGTAGAGCCTGCCGATGCCGCCG
>CAYZKI010000062.1:5257-7441 GCA_964478745.1 uncultured Bacteriovoracaceae bacterium | reverse complement strand
CCGCGTCCTCAGGGTGAACGAAGCTCGCGACCGGCTTGCCGATCATTTCCTCCATCTCCCAGCCGAGCATGTGCTTCTGGGCCGGGTTCACTTTATGGAAGCGCCCTTGCGGGTCGATGACGCAGATGAGGTGCGTCGGGAGATTGAAGATCTCCCGATACTCTTCGAGCGTGAGTTCGTGCGGGCTCGCCATCGGGAAAATGAGCTACCACTTTTTCCCTGATTTTGCGTGGCGTCGCGCGTTAGGGGTGATAAAGGCGCAGGAATGACGATCACCGATCTCAAGATCACCGACACGCAGGCAGGAACGGGCAGGGAGGCGGGCAAGGGCGCGCTCGTCCAGGTCCACTATCAGGGCTTCCTCGAGGACGGCACGAAGTTCGACTCGTCTCTCGATCGCGGAAGGCCGTTCCAGTTCGTCCTCGGGGCGGGCAAGGTCATCAAGGGCTGGGATCAGGGGCTGATGGGCATGAAGGAAGGCGGAAAGCGCACGCTCCACATCCCCGCGCACCTCGCCTACGGCGCGCGCGCGATCGGCCGGATCCCTCCGAACTCGAACCTGATCTTCCACGTCGAGCTGATCGAGGCGCTGCCTCGCGAGTAGTTTTCCGCGGGGCTTGACCCGTCAGGTCGTGATTGGTAGCTCATCGGACGGCTCCGATGAAAAAACTCGTCAAAGGCATCGTCGAATTCCGTCAGAACGCGCTTCCCAGCTACCGGGAGAAGTTCGCCAGCCTCGCGCTCGGCCAGCGGCCCGACACCCTGTTCATCGCCTGCTCTGACAGCCGCGTGGTGCCGAACCTCTTCGCGTCGACGGATCCGGGCGACCTTTTCGTCATCCGAAACGTCGGCAACCTGATCCCGCGCGCTGGCGACGACGGTCATTCGCTCGCGGACGAGTCGGAGGCCGCGGCCATCGAGTTCGCCATCCTGAACCTCGGCGTCACCGACATCATCGTGTGCGGCCACTCCGAGTGCGGCGCCATGCACGCCATCCTGGACGGCCGCGACCGGGTCCAGGCCCCCAATCTGCGCGCCTGGCTCAGGCACGGAGAGGAGACGCTCGGAAGCGCGGCCCAGGGCGCGATCAGCTGCGACTGCACGGGCCTCAGCCCGGTGAACGAGCTTTCGCAGAAGAACGTCATCGAGCAGATGGAGCACCTCAAGACCTATCCCGCCGTCCGTGAGCGGCTCGCGGCCGGAAAGCTGCAGATCAACGGATGGTGGTTCGAGCTCAGCACCGCGGACGTCTACGCGTACGAGGAAGCGCTGGGGAAGTTCACCCTGATCGACGAGGAAGAGGCCGAGCGGATCCTGGCGCGGCACTGACCGGTACCGCGCGGAGCTCACTGCCCGAGGATCTTGCTGAGGTTCAATGCGTCGAAAGGCGAGTGGTCCTTCTCGTCGGTCGAGAAGTAGACGTAAACGTCGCGCTTCCTCGCCCACGCCTGGACCTTCCTCGCGCATTCCCTGAGCGCCGCGGGAGGATAGCCTTTCCGGAACCTCGGCCCTTCGCCGTGCATGCGCAGGTAGACGAAGTCGGCCGTGAGCTCCTCGATCCGGGGCGCTTTCGAGCTGGAGTCGGCGACGACCACGCCGATGCCTTCCTTCCTCATGAGCTTGAGGAACGACGGGTCGTCGAACGAGGGATGGCGGAACTCGAAAGCGTGCCGGATCGGGAAGTTCGAGGCGGGCTCGAGGAACGCGCGGCCCCTGATCCGGTCGCTGTGGTTCCTCGCGATCTTCGCGGCGGACTTCGCGTCATGGGGAAGGAGGCGGAAGAACTTCTCGAACCGGTCGTCCTTCAGGGTCACGTTCGGCGGCAGCTGCCAGAGAACGGGGCCGAGCTTCCTTCCGAGCTTGAGCAGGCCGGACGCGAGGAACGTGGCCAGCGGCTCCGCGGCGTCCTTCAGCCTGAGCACGTGCGTGATGAACTGGGGCGCCTTCACCGCGAACTGGAAGTCCTCGGGCGCCTGATCGTGCCAGGCCTGGAACGTCTCCGGCCGCTGGAGGGAGTAGAAGGTGCCGTTGATCTCGATTGAGCTCACGGCCCGGCTCGCGAACTCGAGCTCCTTCTTCTGCGAAAGCCCCTTCGGATAGAACTTTCCGCGCCAGGGCGCGTACGTCCAGCCGGACATCCCGACGCGAACGCGAAATCTCTTGGGCATGGAAAGAGTTTAGCGC
>CAYZKI010000062.1:1050-5247 GCA_964478745.1 uncultured Bacteriovoracaceae bacterium | reverse complement strand
CGCGAGTCCGCCTTGCGGCAACGGATGATCGTCGTGTCGGCGAAGCCGGGGCTCGGCGACTTGAAGACCAGTCCCTCGACGTCCTCGCCGTCGTCGGCGAAAACCCGGAGACAGGCGTCGAGCTTCGTGATCAGCGGAAGCGTCTTGAAGTGCGGCGAGAGGTAGGCGCGGGGGAGCTTCTTCCAGCGCTCGGCGAACGGCAGGCGCTCGAGGCTTTTTCCGTCCTCTTTCAGGAAGTCGAACAGGTAAATCAGGTCCTTCGCTTTCAGCCATTCGCCTTCGACGACGGTCCAGTCGCTCTCGGGCGCGAGCAGCCGCCGGAGCTCGCGAGCCATCGGCTCGGAAAGGAGCTTCTTATGAAGCTGCCCCTGGCGGTTATACGCGAGGATCTCGCGATCGGGATCGGCCGGGACGTGCAGCTGCACGCGATGGCCGTGGATCTTCAGCTGACCGACCCAGCCTGCCGCGAGCACCTTCTGGATCGCCGCGGCCACGGGCTTGATCTCGGTCTTGGGATGAGGCGCGCGGATGAAACGGGAAGGCATGAGCGTCACGCGCCTCGAGAAAGGGGAGAGTTCGAAGATTCCCGGCCGCCGCTGGACTTGCGGAATGAGTCGCGGGCCGGGGACAGCCGTTCCTTGCATCGCCCATAGACGTAGAAGGGAGATCCCGCGCGCGCAAGAGTGAATTCGCCGGCGTCAGCGAATGTAGTTCTTGATGCGAAGCTGTTTGAGAAGTTCACGCAGGTCGTCAGGGTTCTTCGCGTAACGCTTCGCAGCTTCTGCTGCGCCGGGTCGCGCCTTCATCAGCATCGGCTTGAAGAGATTCTCGAGAACTTCCTCGGGAAGCGACTGAAGCGCGTTCACGACCGCGTCATAGTGCGCCTCCAGGACTTTTCCGTCGAATCGGATCGAGGCGTAATCGCGGACGATGAGCTCTTCCGCGGCCTGCTTGCCCCAGCGCTTGGCGAACTCGGCGGCGTCCTCGTCGGTGAGACCCGAGCTCGCGTCCATGACCACGTAGGTAACCATGGTCTCGTCGCCCAGGATCTTGAACGAGCTGTTCATGCCGTTCAGCAGGCGCTTCGAGTACTCGTGCTCGGAGTAGTTCAGGATCACGTCCTTGTGGATCGTAGCCTCGCCCTCGAAGTGCTTGGCCTGGTCCTGCGCCTCGCGGAACGCGTCGATGGCGGCCGCGATCTCCGCAGGAGGAGTGATCGTGTCGCTCGACTGGGATGTCTCGACCTTCGTCTTGCGCGTCTTGAAGGGATCGACCTTCTTCGCTTTCGCTGCCGGTTTTGCTGTTGCCTTGGCCATTGAGTTAACCCCGCAATAGAACCGATCGACGGGTTGGGCCCCGGACTTAAGGGACTTAGGAACGGCGGCGGGGCCCGGCGGGCTTTCGCTCGGATTCGAGCTCCCTGAGCTCCCCCAGCGCGCGACTGACATCGTTTTGACGCTCGAGCAGCGGGGCCCAGAGATCGCCCAGCCGATCGAGGCGCCGCGGCAGCGTCCGGATCGTGAAGGCCGCGGGATCGAGCTTGCGCGTGACCTCGGACCAGCGGAGCGGGGTGGAAACGGTGGCGCCGGGCTTCGGCCGGGCCGAGTAGGCCGAGGCCAGCGTCTGCGAGATCCGGTTCTGCATGAAATCGAGGTACATCCGGCCGCCGCGCTTGGCCGGGTTGCGCTCGAGCGTCGTGAGCGCCGGAAAATCGAGGCTGATCCTCCGGCAGACCCTTTCGGCGAACTCGCGCGCGAGCTCGTACTCGAAGCGCGCCCGCAGCGGGACGCAGACGTGCATCCCGCGCGAGCCCGAGGTCTTGCAGAAGCTCTCGATCTCGAGCTTCTCGAGCAGCTTCCTCGTGGCGAGCGCCACGTCGACGACGTCGGAGTAGGGGTGGTCATCCGGATCGAGATCGATGACGAGGAAGTCGGGCCTGTCGATCGACTGGACCCGGGATAGCCAGGGGTTCATCTCGATGCAGCCCAGGTTGGCCAGATAAAGGAGCGTCTCCTCGTTCTGGCAGAGAACGTAGTCGATCGAGCGCGCGGATGATTCAGAATGCACCCGGTGCGTCCGGATGAAGCGCGGCTTATAGCCCGAGAAATCCTTCTGGTAGAAACCCTTGGCGTCCGCGCCGTCGGGGAAGCGGTGAAGGGACATGGGCCGGTCCGAGAGATGGGGAAGGATGGCCGGCGCCACCTGGCGGTAGTAGTCGATCAGGTCTTGCTTCGTATATCCTTCGCGCTTCCAGTAGATCTTGTCGAGATGAGTGAAGAACGCGGCCGGCGCGTTCGTCGCGCTCTCCGGGGCGCCGGCGCCGCGCAGCTCGATCCAGTCGGCGTCGACGCCGCTCCGGTAAGGCGAGCTCGCGTCGCGCGCGAGGATCGTGGCCGAGGGGTTCTTCCTCGAAATCGTCCTGCCGTCGTCCGCGAGCTGCGGCACGAGCTCGAGCGCGCCGCCCTTGCGGAAGAGCGGGAGCTTCCCGAGCCGCGCGAGCCGCTTGCGGAGCGGCTCCTGCCTCAGGTCCTCCCCGTCCAGATAGAGGAGGTCGAAGACGCGGAAACGGCTCCCGTCGCGGGCGATCTCCCCGTCGAGCAACGCTTTCGCCCCGGCGGCCGCGAGCGCGTCCACGATCCCGGGGAACTTCCGGTTGAAGCTCAGAAGCTTCCGCGAGTGAAGGCTCACCTGCTTCCCGTCCACTTCGGCCAGCGCCCGCAGGCCGCCGGTCAGCTCGCAGTAGAGCCAGCCCTCGCGCTCGAGCTCGCCGCCGGAAGCGCGCGCCGTGCGGGCCAGCATCGGCAGGAGACGGCGGGGCATCGTGCCGCGCGGGGATTTTTTCGGCGCCGGCCGGGCGGGCGGGCGGGCCCGGGACCTCGCGGCCGGCGCGGCCTTCCGGGCGCCGGGAGCGGCCGGCGCGGCGAGCGGCGCGCGCGAGAAGGAGATGTCCTGGACCGGGTTCTCGCTCGCCGTCCGCTTCGGGAGCCAGACCTCGCCCTTCTTTTCGGCCTGGGCGGCGATCTCGTCGAGGGTGCGGCCCGTGGCCGCGGAAACGGGATCGAGCTCGCGGATCTTGAAGGTGGCGAACCCGTCGCGCTTTTTCACGAGCAGCCAGGTCTTGTCGTCGCCCTTCTTGAGGCGGATCAGCGCGAACTCGCCCTTGAGCTTGGCGCCGTTGAGCAGGAACGTCATGTGGCCCGCGGCCAGGCCTTCGAGCATGGCCTTCTCGCTCGCGCGCGCGTCGCTCGAGCCTCTCTCCAGATAGGTGCCGTAGTCCCAGATCATCACGGTGCCCGCGCCGTAGTTCCCGCGCGGGATGATGCCCTCGAACGAGCCGTAGGCGATGGGGTGGTCCTCGACGAAGACCGCGAGCCTCTGGTCCATCGGGTTCAAGGAGGGCCCGCGCGGGACCGCCCAGCTCTTGAACGCGCCTCCCATCTCCAGCCGGAAGTCGAAGTGAAGGCGCGAGGCGCGATGCATCTGCACGACGAAGCGGAGCTCGCCCTGGCGCCTGGCCGTCCTGCCGACGGGCTCGGGCGTGCGGTCGAACTTCCGCTTGCGGTTGTACTCGCGAAGGGTCACTTCACAAGCATAGCCTGATCAGGCGATCTTGAGGATATTCTCGGGCGCGGGAGCCATGCGCTCGGCGGGAACCTCGGCGGAGCGCCCGGCGTGGCGCTCGAACTCGCGGACGTCATGCGAGCAGAAAATCGAGACCTCTCCCCCGTGCCGGCGCCGCAGGTCGCGCAGCCTGTACTGGTTCCCGAGGCGCGACTGGCGGTCCTTCTCCATCATTGTCTGGTAAGCCGAGAGCCCCGGCGTGCAGTAGGGATGGTCCACGGACATCTCGCGATGGAAGAAGTAGGCGTCGCCGGCAAGCAGCATCCAGTGGTGCTCCGTCCGGATCGCCACGCCGGCGTGGCCGAGCGTGTGCCCGACGAGAGGAACCAGGACGATGTCCGACGACACGCCTTCGAGGGCCCTCACGCGCTCGAAGCCGAACCAGGTATCGCCCCCGCGGTCGGCGTCGCAGCCTTTCCAGTTCCCGCGCGTGGACCACTGCTGCGGGCGGTAGCGTTGCCTGTCGAGCCAGGTCTCGCGCGCGAGGGCGCTCTCCTGCTCGCTGCGGAGCATGTGGACCGCGGCGCGCGGGAAGTCGTCGAGGCCCCCTGCATGGTCGAAGTCGAGATGGGTGAG
>CAYZKI010000062.1:0-1040 GCA_964478745.1 uncultured Bacteriovoracaceae bacterium | reverse complement strand
ATGGGTGAGCACGATGTGCCTCACGTCCCGCGGGTCGAAGCCCAGGCGCTCGATCTGGCGGATGGCGGTCATCTCCTCGCGGAAGTCCGGCGAAAGCATGGAAAGGAACATGCGGCTCAGGCGGCTGCGGGGATCGCGGACGTCGCGGGTGCCGAAGCCCGTATCGACCAGGACGAGCTCCCGCCCGGTCTCGACCAGCAGGCAGTGATTGGTGAGGTGCCCGCGGCGTACAGCGCCTCGCGTCCTCTCGTCCATGAGCCTTCCGCCCACCGGGCAGGTGGAGATGCAGTTCAGGTGATGAATTCTCGCAGCCATGGCACTAGAAGGTGCAAAAACCCGTGCCAACATATGTTAAGTGTTTTCCATGCATGGGCCGGAGCCTCAGCCTGATCCGCAGATCGTGAAGGAAGTGCGCGACCTCTACCTTCGGTGGATCGGCTTGTGGAACGACCGCAACGCCGCCGGGATGGAGGAGCTCGTGTCGGAGCACGCGTGCATGGTCGGTTTCGACGGCAGCCAGATGAACGGCCGCGATGCGATCGTCGGGACCCTCAAGGCCGTCTTCACGCACCACATGACCGCGAGGTTCATTTCCATCATCCGCGAGGTCCGTCCGCTTTCGCCCGACGTCGCGCTCCTCCGGGCGGTGGCGGGAATGGTTCCGCGCGGGGGGAACGACATCAACCCGAACGTGAACGCCGTTCAATCGCTCGTGGCCGTCCGCAGCGGCGGGCAATGGAGCGTCGCCCTGTTTCAGAACACGCCCGCCGCCTTCCATGGGCGGCCGGACGTGGCGGCGGCGCTGTCCGCGGAGCTTCGCGAGGCCTTGCGGACGCAGCCGCCGGTTGAAGGAGGCGGGGAATGAGGCTCGGAGCGATCCTGGACGCCCGCTGTCCCGCCTGCGACAAGGGGAAGATCACCCAGGGGCTCTGGGGGATCCGGCCCAAGTGCGCCGAGTGCGGTTACAATTTCTATCCCGAGCCCGGCTTCTATCTGGGCGCGATGATGGTGGGCTTCCTCGTTGCCGCGGTGCTTACCGT
>CAYZKI010000061.1:1552-12073 GCA_964478745.1 uncultured Bacteriovoracaceae bacterium | reverse complement strand
GGCTGCTGCGGCTCGGCGTGGTCGCCCTGTCCCTGGGCGTGGAGAGCGACGGAGGCGTGATGTCGCCCCTGATCCCCAGGAACACCAAGATTCCCGCCGTCGCCCGCGAATTCTTCACCACTTTCGTCGACAATCAGACGGGCGTGGACCTGCACGTGCTTCAGGGCGAGCGCGAGAGGGTCGAGGACAACCGGAGCCTGGCGCGCTTCAAGCTGAAGGGCCTGGAGCCGTCCCCGGCGGGCACGCCGCGCATCGAGGTCACTTTCCTGATCGACGCGGACGGGATCCTTTCCGTTTCCGCCAAGGACAAGAAAACCGGCGCCGAGCAGGCGATCGAGGTCAAGCCGAGCTTCGGGCTGACCGACGCCGAGGTCGAGAAAATGCTCGAGGCGAGCGCGAGCCACGCGGCCGAGGACATCGCCCACCGCCAGCTCGTCGAGGCCCGCAACTCGGCGGAGCCCGTCCTCCGCGCCGCGGAAAAGCGTCTTCCTGACGCGGACCGCCTGCTCGCTCCCGAAGAAGCGGCGGCGATCCGCGTGAAGGTCGAGGAGCTCAAGCAGGCGCTGCGTGGGACGAACCCCGCCCGGATCTCCGAGGCCAAGGAGAATCTCAACAATTCCACGGTGCATTTGGCCGAACTTGTGGTTAAAGAAATCATCGCGTCATCGAATAGTTCGGCGAACAGTTCAGGTTGAGTCGTTATGCCTAAAGTCACTTTTCTTCCGGTCAATCAGGTCTGCGAAGCCAAGCCCGGCGAGAGCATTCTCGACGTCGCCTTGAACAACGACGTCCCGCTCGCGCATGCCTGCGGCGGGTTCTGCGCCTGCACCACCTGCCACATCATCGTGAAGTCGGGAGCCGAGCATCTTTCCGAGAAGGAAGAGGACGAGGAAGAGCGCCTCGACCGCGCCACCGGGCTGACCCTCCAGTCGCGGCTGGGCTGCCAGGCCCGCGTCCACGGCGACGTGACCGTCGAGATCCAGAACATCCACGAAGGCGGCCACTGAGGTGAGAGCAGGGAGACCGTTTCGGAACCTCGCTGCGGTTTGCCTTTTGAGCCTGGTGGGAAGCGCGGCCCCGGTGCCGGCGCTCGCCGCCGGCCCGGCTCCGGCCCCGGGCAAGACCTTCACTTTCCGCCTCACGGGCGAGCCCGAGACGCTCGACTGGAACCGCGCCCACACGCCGATCGAGAACTATCTCCTCATGAATCTCATGGAAGGCCTGGTGGCCTTCGACGAGAAGATGAAGGTCATCCCCGCGCTCGCGAAGAGCTGGACGATCAGCCCGGACGGCAAGACCTATACGTTCAAGGTGAAGCCGGGCGTGTCGTGGTCCGACGGCATCCCGCTCAAGGCCCAGGATTTCGTCTACAGCTGGGAGCGCCTGCTCACGCCGGCCACCGCCGCGGCCTACGCCTACATGCTCTTCGACGTCGCCGGCGCCGAGGATTTCAACCGTGGGAAGACCAAGGATTTCTCGACGGTCGGAATCAAGGCCATCGACGACCTGACGGTCCAGGTGAAGCTCGTCCGCCCCGTGGCTTACTGGATCTACATCCCGACCTTCTGGGTGACGTTCCCGCTCCGCCGCGACATCGTCGAGAAGCATGGCGGGGCGTGGCCGACCCCCGGCCGGATGGTGACCGTCGGGCCCTACACCCTGGCGAGCCACGACATCGACACGAGGCTCGTGCTCAAGGCGAACCCGAACTACCACGGCAAGCGCGGGAACGTGACCGAGGTCATCGCCCAGATCGTCCAGGACGACTCGACGGCGCTCACGCTTTACGAGACGGGAAAGCTCGATTTCCTCACCGATATCGGCTCCCTCGATCTCTCGAAGCTCATGTCCCGCCCCGATCTCAAGAAATACCCTTATCTGAAGACGGCCTACCTCGGGCTCGTCGCCTCGAAGTTCCCCACCAGCAACACCGCCTTCCGCCGCGCCGTCGCGATGGCCATCGACAAGACCAAGCTCGGCCAGATCCTGCACGGCGGGCAGCAGCCGGCGGCGAGCTTCGTGCCTCCGCCCATGCTCGCACACGCTCCCAAGGGAGGCTTGCCGTTCGATCCTGCCCGAGCCCGCTCGGAGCTCCGCGCCTCGGGGGTGGATCCGGCTTCGTCCCCCAAGATCGAGATCGTGCTTCCGAACCTCGACAAGCCGCGCACCATCGCGCAGTTCATCCAAGGCGAGCTCAAGCGCAACCTGGGCCTGAACGCCGAGCTGCAGGCTTTCGACAACAAGACTTTCCGCGCGCAGATCGACCTCAAGACCTATCCGATCTTCGTCCTGAGCTGGGGCGCGGACTACCCGGATCCTGACAACTTCCTCTCGGTGTTCCTGGGAAGCGCGGGCAACAACCGCGTCGCGTTCAAGAACGCGAAGTATGACGAGCTCGTGTTGAAGGCCCGTGCCGTGAGGGGCGAGGGCGAGCGCAGGAAGCTCTACGCCTCCGCGCAGAAGATCCTTCTCGAGGAGGAGGCGGCGATCGTTCCGCTCTACTACGAGCCGAACCTTGCCCTGGTGAAGAGCCACGTCAAGGGCGTGGTGCTGAGCCCCCTGAACTATCTCTACGTGAAAGGCGTGACGATCGATGGCCGACCATAAGTCCCGCGTCGGCGAGAAGTCGGGAATCCGCGTCGAGGACGCGGGTCGCGAGCGGGTCCACCGCTTCGCGCGCGCCATCGGCGCGCCGGAGACGGACGTGGCCCCGCCGACGATCCTCACGGTCATGAGGCGCTCGGAGTTCGATCTCTTCGATCAGCTCGGGATCCCGCTCCAGAGCATCCTCCACGCCGAGCAGGAGTACACTTACGTCGAACCCATCCGGGTCGGCGATCAGGTCACCTGCCAGAGCGAGCTGACCAAGGTGCTCGAGAAGTCGGGAGCTTCGGGCTCGATGTCCTTCATGACCTTCAAGACCGAGTTCATCGTGCAAGGGCGCGCGATCGCCACCTCCTCGACCGTCATCGTGGTCCGCGGTCCCGCAAAGGGGGCCGCATGAGCATCGCCTTGAAAGCAGGGCAGGAGATCCCGGCCGTCCAGCTGCCGCCGATCACGCGCGAGCAGCTTCGCGAGTACGCGGACGCGTCCGGCGACTTCAACCCGATCCACCTGGACGAGGAGGTCGCGAGGAAGAACGGCCTCCCGGGAATCATCGCTCACGGCATGCTGATCGCGGGATTCATCGCCGAGCGGGGCAGGCAGGCGGTCAGCGGGGAAGGGGGCGACTGGATCTTCAGCCGCCTGCACAACCGCTTCCGCGCGATGACCTTCCTGGGGGACACGCTCTCGATCGGAGGCACGGTGAAATCCGTCTCCGAGGACTCGATCACCCTCGACCTCCAGGCCCGCAACCAGAGAGGCGAGGTCGTCACGACCGGCGCCGCCACCTTCACGCGCGCGAAAAAATAGGCGACCGGACCGGGGTCCGACCGCCTATCCCACACACTTGGGCTCTCTCTGCCCGTCAGGGCAGATGCTTGGTCGAGCGCCCGTTGATGAGCGACGCGAAGAGGCTGATCACCGCCAGCACGACGAACACGAGCAGCAGCAGCTTGCCGACTTCGATGGACACTCCGGCGATGCCATTGGCGCCGAGGAGAATTGCGATCAGGCCCAGGATAAAAAATGCGATTGCAGCGCGTAACATAGTCGCCTCCTTGAGATGACTGAATGAGCAATCCATGTACCAGCGCGCGACCAGGGGCCTGGCGTCGGGCATGGACGGCCGGCTGGCGGGCGGGCGTCCCGATGTCCCGCCCCGGTGTCCCGGAATGTCCCGAAAAAGCGCCGGGACCGGGCGTCTGATGGCCGTCGGCGTTGACCTTTCGTCCCGTGTCGTGGAAACTCGGGCGCCATATGCAACCCACGCGTCTCCTGGTCGTCACGGTCCTGTGCTCAAGCCTGTTTTCCTGCGCCACGGCGAATTTCCAGCCGGGCAAGCCCATCACCCACGGAGGCCCGTGGGGCACCTACATCCAGGACGGTGAGCGCATCAACGAGAACGAGGTCGTCGAGTACCTCAAGAACATGCCCGAAACCGGAGCGGCGGCCCGCGAAGCCGAGACGTGGCGCTGGATCTCCCTTCCTCCCTCGGTCGTGGGCGGATTCCTGATCGGCTACAATCTCGTCGACTCGGATCGGACGTCGGACACGGGGCTCTGGATCGGAGTGGGGCTGGCCGCGGTCGGCATCGGCGCCGGAGCGCACTCGCACGCGAAGCTCACCCAGGCGGTCGACACTTACAACCAGCACCTCGTGACCCAGAAGAAGACCTCGAGCGACGCGATCCAGCTGAAGCCGATCTTCGCGCGGCAGCTGAACGGCGCCGGCGGGTCGACGCTCGCGCCGGGCGTGGGCTTCACCTACGCGTTGAAGTAATTCTAGGGATAGAGCGCCCGAAGGCTGTCCTTGTCGTCGACGTGAAGCGTGCGACGGCTCGGGTTGCATGGCTTCGTCTTGCCGTACATCGTGGCCATGGGCTCGGGGGAATGATCGAGGCCGAGCAGGTGCCCGAACTCGTGAGTGGCCGTGTCCTCGATGTAGAACCCGGCAGCGCAGCCCGTGGTTCCGACGAAGTAGCTCTTCGCCCCGTCCCAGAACACGATGTCCGAATCGTATTTATGGCCCGCCCGGTAGGTCGAGTAGGTGGTCGCGTTGACCGTCGGCCCGTTCGGGCTCGTCGCGTCCCGGAACATGATCTCGTTCACGCCGTTGACGGTACGTGAGCGCGCTTTCGTCCGGCCCGAGAGCCGAAGCTCGATGTTCGCGCCGATCGAGCGGTCGTTCCAGCGCTCGGCGCCCTCGACGATCGCGTCCAGCGCGTCGCTTTCGTCGACGTCGGAATTCTCCGGGTTCACCTCGAACTCCACGACGCGATCTTTCCACACGCCCGTCGCCCTCCGAGCTTGGGAACGATCGAGCGGGATGATCACGCGCCCGTCTCCCGCTCCGAGCCCCACCATCCAGCGATCGCCGAAACGCGGGACGGGAGCGTGCGAGACTTCCATCCTCCAGGGACCGATCTCGCCGCCTTCGACGGTGATCCGGGCGAAGTCCCCGGAGTCGAGCCGAAGCGCGACATGGCTGACGATGAGCTCGTCGCCGAAGGCGGAGAGGGTCCACTCGCTCCGAACGTCGCGGACGGCTCCCGTCTCCCACCGGAGGTCGCCCGAATCCGCCCGCGCCTGAGAAGGAGCGCCGGCGACAGCTATCGCGATCGAAAGGATGAGGCTCTTCACGCCTCCAGGAATAGGGAGCGCGCGCGGATCCGTCAAGCGCGGGCTTAGCTCAACCTTCCGATGCCCGACTTCGGATCCAGCCAATCACGCAGCCCGTCACCGAGGTAGCTGAAGGCCAGGAGCGTGAAGAAGAGTACGCCTCCAGGGAAGACGATCAGGTGCGGGTAGGTCCGGATGGCGCGGAAGCCCTCGTTGGCAAGCGTGCCCCAACTCGAGAACGGCGGCTGGAGGCCCAGCCCGATGAACGACAGGGCGCTTTCGGCCATGATGTTCGCCGGGATCTGGAGCGTGAGCGAGACGATGATCGGGCCCCAGAGATTCGGAAGGATATGCCGGAAGACGATCGGAAGCGACCGCAGTCCCAGGGCCCGCGCCGCCTCGACGTAGGGCATCTCGCGCGCCTGCAGGACCTGTCCCCGGACCAGACGCGCCTGGCCCATCCAGGCGGTTATGCCGATGGCGAGCAGGATGCCCGTAAAGCCGCGCCCGAACACGAGCATGAGGAGCGTGGCGAGCAGGAGCGAGGGAAAGATCGTGAACACCTCGACGGTTCTCATCAACAGCGCGTCGGCCCAGCCGCCGAAGTATCCGGATACCGCGCCGATGGCGGTGCCGAGGATCAGGGCGAAGGCGGCGGTGCAGATGCCCACGGCCAGGGACATCCGCGCGCCGTAGAGGATCCGGCTGAAGAGATCGCGTCCCAGGGAGTCGGTTCCCATCCAGTGCGTCCAGTCGGGACCCTGGAGCCTGGCCGCGATGTCCTGCTCCTCATAGGTGAACGAAGTGACCCAGGGGGCGAAGACGGCGAGCAGCGCGATCAGCACCAGGAAGGCCAGGCTGACCACCGCGGCGTGGTTTCGCGAGAAGCGGCGCCAGCCGGCTCTCCACCCGTCGATCATCGGCGTGCCCCGGCTTTCTCCGTGAGCCGGATCCTGGGATCGATCGCCCCGTAGAGCAGGTCGACGATGAGATTGGCGACTATCAGGAACGCTCCGAAGAGGAGCGTCAGTCCCATGATCAGCGGATAGTCGCGGTTGATCATGGCCTGGACGAAGTGCTTCCCGATCCCCGGGATCTGGAAGATCACCTCGATCACGAAGGAGCCCGTCAGGATCTGGGCCGAGATCGGCCCGAGCGTCGTGACGAGCGGGATGAGCGAGTTCTTGAGGGCGTGCTTGAAGACCACGCGGCGCTCGGGAAGCCCTTTGCTGTAAGCGGTGCGAATGAAGTCCTGGCTCAGGGTTTCCACCATCGCGGCCCGCGTGAGGCGCGCGAAGACCGCGAGCGGCCTGAGGCCCAGCGCCACGACCGGAAGCACCATGAACGAAGGGCCTTCCCAGAGCGCGGGAGGGAACCAGCCCAGCCAGAACGAGAAGATCAGGATGAGCACGGAAGCCTCGAGGAAGCT
Organism: uncultured Bacteriovoracaceae bacterium; assembly: GCA_964478745.1. Classification (GTDB taxonomy): domain Bacteria; phylum Bdellovibrionota; class UBA1018; order UBA1018; family UBA1018; genus CAYZKI01. The sequence goes on along the minus strand of CAYZKI010000061.1, from coordinate 5,422 downwards.
CGGCAGGCTGACGCCCGCGATGGCCAGGAACATCGCGCCGTGATCGACCCAGCTGTTGCGCTTCCACGCCGCCAGCGCCCCGAGCGGCGCTCCGAGGAGAAGCGCGAAGACCAGCGCCCAGCCGCCCAGGGCGACCGACACGGGCAGCGCCTCGCCGATGATCTCGCTCACGGGCCTGCCGATATACTGGAACGACTCGCGCAGATCGCCGCGAAGCAGGTCGCCGAGCCAGCTCAGGTACTGCGCCGGCAGAGGCCGGTCGAGGCCGTAGCGCGCCTCGATGTTCGCCATGACGTCCGGCGGGAACGCGCGGTCGGAATCGAAGGGGCCTCCCGGAGCGAGCCTGAGCAGGAAGAACACCAGCGTTGCCAGGATCAGCAGCGTGGGAACGGCGCCGGCAAGCCTCTTGAGGGCGAAAAGGATCATCGCCGGTCAGAGCTCCGGGTACTGTACCCAGCCCGATGAAACCGGGAAGCCCGCCGGCGCCCGGACGGTCCTTTGCGTATCCGAAAGCAGGGCGGTGTAGGCGCAGATGAAGGCGTCGAACGACCCCAGGTTGTGCGCGAGCTTCCGGATGTCGCGCTCGTAGATGAAGATCCCGTGGTTCTCGGCGAGCGCGTCGAGGATCACTTCCCGCGCGTGGATGCCCTGCTCGAGATGACGGTAGCCCGCGATCACCTTCCGGTTCAGGCCGAATTCCTGCGCCAGGATCGCCACGGTGAGCTTCGGCCAGACCTCGACGAGGTCGAATGCCTTCAGCTGGCGCTTGAGGAAGACCATCCGCGCGGCGAGCGGCGCGCGGTTCCCGCCCAGGGTCTCGTCGATCTCGAAGCGCGAGGACTCCGGCAGCTTCGGCATCACGTTGTAGCGGACCCAAAGCTCGATGGGCCGCTGGGTGTAGGGAGTGAACGGCAACGGACGGATGTTCTTGTCCTTCAGGCGCGCGGCCTTCTTGGTCGCTTCCTTCATCCAGCGAACGGGAGGCGTCTTGCAGTCGCCCGGCTTGTTGCACTCGATGCACGGCGGAAGCTGCAGCGGGACGTTCACGCCGATCCGGGCCACGCCGTCCTTGAGCTCCTGGATCAGGTCGAGAAGGGCGTCGTCGGCCGACTCGTCGGGCTCGCGAGGGGCGATCTTCTCGTAGATGTCGAGCAGGAAGATCTTGCGTTCCTTCGGGTAGAACTCGAGCGCCGCGAGGACCGTTTTGTAGTTCTTCGCGCCGGAGAGCTCCAAGCCCAGGTAGCGCTTCGAGTCATGCCGGTTCCTCACGCGTTCCTCATGTCCGTCAGGCCTTCAGGAATCGGACCTCAAGCCCGGTCGGGCTTGCGCGGAACGGCAGAGGAAGGAGGCCCTGGTCGGAGAAAGCCTCTTGAATGCGTTTTTTCTCGGCGTAGGGATCCTTGGGATCGACGCGCGGGATGTAGATGAAGAAGCAGCCTCCTCCGCCCGCGCCGCAGACCTTGCCTGACACCGGGGCGACCTCCGCCGCGCGCTGGAAAGCCTGGTCCATCTTCGGCGTCGTGATGCCCGGAGCGAGAGTCTTTCGCGTCGCCCACTCCTCGGCGATCGCCCGCCCGGCTTCGTCCCACTTCCCGGCGCGAAGCGCGGTCTCCAGGCGGTTGGTCGCGTCGGCGATGCGCTGGAACTTGGCCCGCACGCCGTCCTGGTTGTCGATGAGGGCCTTGAAGAGCGCCCAGTTGTTGATGCCGGAGTTGCGCGACTGGCCGCTGTAAAAAAGGAGGAGCCTGGCCTCGAGCTCCGCCAGGATCGACTGAGGAAGGTTCTCGCGCTCGTGAGCGCCCGGGCGCCAGCGCAGCGACTGGAGGCCTCCGAACATGGCGCCGTAGTAATCCTGAAGCCCCGCCGGGACCTGGATCACGGTGGTTTCGATGTCGCGGCAGACCTCGATCAGGCGCTCTCCGACCTTGGCGGGCTCGATGGGCTTGCCCTCGGCCCAGCTCGCGAGCGCGCCCGTCATCGAGACGTTCAGGCCCGAGGAGCCGCCGAGGCCCGCTCCGGCCGGGCTTTTCGCGCGGGTCACGAACTTGAGATTCGAGCCCAGGTGGTCGGAGTTGCCCGCGGCGATGCGCTTGGCGGAATAGTGCCTGAGCAGCTTGAAATGAAGCGTGAGCGCCGGGTGAACGTCGTCGGTGTCCTGGAGGCTGCTCCAGGGGAGCTTGAGCTCGATGCCCTGGTCCTCCGACTTGAGCAGGATCGCGGCGTCGGCGCGGCTCTCGGCCGGGTCCTGGTCGAGATCGGCCTCGGCGTAGAGGTCGATCGCGAGGTTCACGGTCGTCGGGTTCCTGAGAAACAGGTAGAGCGGCCAGAGATCGACGGTGCCGCCCGATAGGTCGATGCGGGTCGGGGCGCGGGACCGGATTCTCAGGCTTCTCTCAGTGGCCATACTCGACGAAGCCGATGTGAGGCAGCCCGCGGAACTTGCCCGCGTAGTCGATGCCGTAGCCGACGACGAATTCGTTGCCGATCTTGAAGCCGACGTAATCGACGTCGATCGGGGTCTTGAGGGAATCGGGCTTCAGCAGCAGCGAGCAGCTCTTGATCGAGGCCGGCTTGCGGGCCCGGAGCGCGTCCATGATGTAGGTGAGTGTCAGGCCGCTATCGACGATGTCCTCGACGACCAGCACGTGCCGGCCGGCGAGAGGCTCGTTGATATCGAGCGTGATCTTCACCTCGCCCGAGGAGACCATCTTGTTCCCGTAGCTCGAGACGCCCAGGAACTCGCAGGTCATCGGCAGATCGAGCTGCCGGATCAGGTCCGAGAAGAAGATGAAGCTTCCCTTCAGGATGCAGATCGCGGTGATCTCCTTGCCCTGGTAGTCGGCGCTGATCTCGTGCGCGAGCTCGGCGATGCGCTTCTGGAGCTTCACCTCCGGGATGAGGATCTTCGGTTCCTTGCTCTTCAGATCGTCAGACGAAGGCATTGTTCATGATCTCCCCAAAGCCCCCGCCGCCGGGGACGATGTAGTGCTTGGCGTTCAGGCCCTTTTCCTCGTCCCAGTGCGTGCCGGGCACGGTTCCCAGGACCTTGGCGGGCGAAAGGCCACGGTCCAGACGGATCGCGTAGATGATGAGATCCGGGTGCTTCTCCTGGACCTTCTTAAGATACTCAGGAGTCACGATGCAGTGAAGAGCAATGTACTTGCGCGCTTTTCCGCGCTGCTTGAAAAGGTCGACCGCTTCGACGAGCGTCCCGCCCGTGGCCCCCATCGGATCCGGGAACAGTACGATCGCGTCGGTCGAGTCGCCGCCGATCTTGTGGCCGGAGACGTGGCTGCCGGTGACCTTGTCCTGCTTGTCCGTCGTGCGCCCGATCGAGATGTGATCCTGGCGGACCTTGCGCGGATTCATGAAGTAGTTCAGCGCCGTGTAGCAGATGTGGGAGGGAAGGGTGCCCGCGCGCGCCAGGTTGACCGACACGACCGGGACTTCGGGGTCGATGATGGGGCCTTGGTAGACGGCCTCCGGATGCATCGAGATCATGCGCGTCTGGATCGAGGCCTGTTTCACCGGGAACTCGCGGTTCACCACGATCTGCAGAAGGGATGAGTAAAGGGTGGTGACGAGCTCGTTGATCACCGGCTGCGTCGTTTCCTCGGCGCACAGCTGCGCCAGGTGGGAGAGGAGAAACGGGTTCGAGAGGATATGGACGTTCGGGCCGTAGCGGTGCTCGATTTCCGAGAGCTGGTAGCGAATGTTCCCGAACTGGCTGTCCATTCAGTCTCCTTACGGCTCGTGGCAGAAGCGGCAGCGCGCTTCGTACATGTCCTTGGCGCCGACCGCGATCTTCTCGGCCGAGGCGCCCGTGTCGCCCGCGATCCGCTGGCTGCGCGTCGCCGGGGCGCCGCAGAC
>CAYZKI010000061.1:0-1542 GCA_964478745.1 uncultured Bacteriovoracaceae bacterium | reverse complement strand
GCGTAAAGCTTCGTCACCTGCTCGGCGACGGCCAGGAGCTTCGGCATCGGCCCGAAGGGCTGGGCGCGGAAGTCCATGTCCAGGCCGGCTACGATGACGCGGATGCCGCGATAGGCGAGCTTCTGCGCGACCTCGACGACCGATTCATCGAAGAACTGGGCTTCGTCGATCCCGACCACGCGCGTGTTGTCGTCCACGAGCTCGAGGATGTGGCGCGCGCTGGCGACCGGGATGGACAGGACCTTGTTCGAGTCGTGGCTCTGGACATGGTCGGCGCTGTAGCGATTGTCGATCTCGGGCTTGAAAACCTGGACCTTCTGGCGGCCGATCTGCGCTCGCTTGACACGTCTCAGCAGTTCCTCGGTTTTTCCGCTGAACATGCTTCCACACACGACTTCGATGAATCCCGGCAGAGCGCGATGAAACATGCTTCCGGCATATCATAGTCGGGCAGGCGGGCAAACGGGCAGGCGGGCTCGGGTCCAGGTTCAAATTCAGGTTCGGGTGTCAGAGCGTGCAGTACGGAGTCGGGTTTTGACGCGGGGGCTTGCAGCCGAGCAGGCTCTGGATGGTGGGGTGTTCGCCGAAGATCCGCTCGATCCGGACCTGGGGGGAGGGATGATGCTCAGTGTCGGCGACGAAACGGCCCTCGGGGTCCTCACAGAGGTCACGTACGGAGTCGACCAGAGCCGTGTTGAGGGATTCCTCGCCGGCCTCGCGCGCCAGCGCGTGCTCGGCCAGCGCATCGGCCGTGATCTGGGCAGCGAACCAATCGGCGAAGGTTTCGGAGAGCTGGTCCCCGCGCCCGCACTCGCGGCGGGTGGGGCGCATGGCGATCAGGCCCTGCTTCAGGAAGCAGGCGGTGAGCCGGTCGTAGGAAGGGATGGACATTCGTGCGATGCGGATCTCGCAGGGGTCGATCGCGTGGGCGAGCTCGTGCGCGAGGGTGAAAACCAGGTTGAAGCGCGACTCCACGCCCAGCAGGAACGCCCCGCCGATGCGAAGTCTCAGCTTGTTCCCCACTCCGCGCTCGTAGAACACGTCCGACTTGAGGAACAGGTCCGCCTCGTCGGCGTAGAGCTCGGCCGGCGGCGGAAGCTCCAGGCTCACGCGATCGAGCTGCCGGATCAGATGGGTCTTCTCGCGCTTGGTGAAGACCGAGTCGGGCTGCGTGGCGATGTACACGGACATCGCCTTTTTCACGCGCCGGTAGGCAGCGAGCACGCGGCCCCGTCTCTCGGGGGTGTAGATCGCCGAGACGAGCTTGTGATCGAGCTCGGGCTTCGAAGCCTGCGGGAAAGAGCCGCGGATCCCCTCGAGAAGCTCGTGCGCCCGCCGCTCGGCCTCGTCGTCCGAAAGCACCGCGGTCCTGCCGTCCGCGTTCCGCTGGGACTCACCGCAGAGGAACTCGTGGACCCGCGCGCAGCCATCGGGCCTCGAGCCCAGCGCCGTCACGTCGAGGACGATGTTCTCGAGCCTGGGGCGGGCCGGATTGAAAAGGGTGATGACGAGCCCGACCGTGAAGGCGCCCACGAGGACGCC
>CAYZKI010000060.1:10806-12106 GCA_964478745.1 uncultured Bacteriovoracaceae bacterium | reverse complement strand
GCATGGGTGTGGGACGGGTGCTAGCGCGGCGATCGCTCGTCGCGGCCGAGGAGCTGCTGATGAACGCGGTTTACGATGCCCCGCACGATTCCACGGGCCGCGCCGTCTACAACCACCTCGAGCGGACGGTTCCGGTGGTGCTCGCCCCCGATGAGCGCGCGAAGTTCCGCTTCGCCTGCGATGGTACCCTGGTGGCGATCGCGGTCGAGGACCGTTTCGGCATGCTCACCCGGAAGGTGGTGCTGAATTACCTCGACCGATGCTTCACCGGGAACATCGCCGAGGAGATCGAGAACAAGGGCGGAGGCGGGAACGGTCTCTTTCAACTCATCCAGTCCTCGAGCCTGGTCGTATTCAACGTGGAACCCAAGGTAAAGACTGAGGTTATTGCCTTGATCTCCACCAGCGTCCAGTTCGAGAAGCTGAAGCAGCACCCCTCATTCCACTTCTTCGAAGCAACCCAATAGTTCCGCCCGTTTGAATTGACACAGCGCGTTATATAGAGGTATAAAGCCCTCGATATGCGGAAGGCCTGGCTACCTCTTCTTCTGATCTCTCTTCTGCCCCCGGTCTTCGGATGGGCGGGCGTTCGAGTCGTCGGCGGGATCACGCTCGAGGAAAACGTCGACAAGAACCACGCGAAGTACTTCGAAGAGGACATCAAGCGCCTCGCGTGGCTTCCCGTCAAGAGCGCGGACCCCGAGCTGCAGGCCCTGCTGAAGATCGGAGGCGTGACGAACGCGGAGCTCGTTTCCTGGCTCGAAGCGCGCGTCCAGTACATCGTCGGCGAGAACTTCCGCTTCGAGGACCGGGCCATCAAGATCGCGGCGCGCCCGCACGCCTATGAATATCCGAATCTGATGCCGGGCTTCGAGAAGCCCACGCGCCCGGCCACCGGCGTGGCGCGCCTCGCGATGGCCAACATCGGCACCGCCCTTTACCTCATGGGCAAGGACTCCAGGAGCCTCCTCGAGCTGGACATCGGCAAGAACAAGGTGCGCTCGACTTCCCCGCGGATCGGCCTCATCCAGATCGGCGAGGCCCTGTTCAACCCGAAGCACGTGCTGAACCCCGACCCGTGGGCCATGGCCAACACGATCAGCCGCCTCTCCACGCTCTTCCACGAATCCAGGCACAGCGACGGCCGCAAGGTCCACACTGGCTTCACCCACGCGGTGTGCGGGCCCGACCATCATTTTCACGGCCTTCCCGCCTGCGACCGCAACCTGAACGGCCCTTACACCATCGACGCGGTCGTGCTGCGCAACTTCGCCGACGCCTGCACCTGGTGCTCGGTCGG
>CAYZKI010000060.1:8550-10796 GCA_964478745.1 uncultured Bacteriovoracaceae bacterium | reverse complement strand
CGAGAAGGAAAAGCTCAAGCTCCAGTACCTGGAGTCGTTCTCGCGCGTGATCAAGGAAACGAGGTTTCCGATCTCCGAGGAGGACCGATCGGCGAAGATCGCCATGGCGCAGGCTCAGCTCGCGCTCTGCGAGATCGAGAATCCGGGTACGGCTCCCTGCGCGGCGGCCGGCGGAAAGACCGTCGCCGAGCTCGACGCGGAAATCCAGCGCCTGAGGACCCAGATCGAGGAGATCCTTCCGTCGACCCACTGGGACGACCAGCCGGAGGGCAAGCGATGAAGAACCTGTTCCAGGCGCTGACCGCCGGCGCGGCGCTCGTCATCACCGCCTTCATCCTCGCGGATCGCAGCGTCGATCGCGAGGCTCATCTCGCCGACGGGCAGCCCGCCATGAGCGCATCGTCGCTTCCCGGAAGTCCCGGGCCCGTCACAGGCCGGTTCTCACCGCCGCCCGTGCCGGCTCAATCGATCGAAACACTCGAGCTGAAGCTCGTCGAGATTGAAGGAAAACTGCTGAACTCGCTGCCGTCGAAACAGGATCTGAAGCGGCTGAGCGCGGAAGAAGCGCACGGCATGCCCGAGGCGATCGCGCGCGCCGGGGAGCATCTGGCCGAGCTCGCGGAGCTGATCCATGCCAACCCCGCGCTCGCGGGCGCCGGGACGGATATTTACCGCAAATGCGCCGAGCTCGAGGACACGAGCGTGTCCGTCCGCGCGCTCTGCTACGCGAACTTCCTCAAGTGGAACAACGGCGCTCCGAAGAAGAGCCCGAGTGTTCCACGCGCGGTCGTCGAGCTCGCGGCGCAGGTTCCTTCGAGCTGAGCCTACTGATAGTAGGGAAACATGCTTACGGGGCCCTTGAGAACCGGGAGCAATGAAGCTCCAACAACCCCGACGAAGCGGAACGACACTGGGCCGATCTCCAAGTGGAGCGGCCTGGCCGCACCGGTTGCCGGATAGAAGTTTCCGCTTCCCGCCTTGGACACGAAGTACGGCCCCGCCTGATAGGGATATGGCGTCGTCGGCTTCGGAAAGACCGTTTGGGCATCCGTGAGATAGATCAGGATTGCCGGCTGCACCTCCCCGCTCAGGAAAAGATCGGCGATGCGCCCCACGTAGACAGGAGAAGCATCGGGCGCCGCCGAAGCATGAACCAGGATCTGCGAACGATCGCCATCCAACGAGAAGTGAAGGCAGCGCATGCCCGCCGGGATCGAGAAGTAGCTCTTGGGAAGCGCGCCCCAGGCTCCGTCGAAGCCCGCGGCCCAACACTGGACGAAATAGCCCGACGGGAAGAAAAAGTAAGGCGGCAGCGCGCCGACCTTCCATATCTTGAGATGATCCGCCGTCTTCGCGTTCAGCATGAACTCGACGAACTGGGCCGACATCACGGACGAGACGTGGCTTCCCTGGTGCGGCAGACCGAAGACGTGGCCAAGCTCGTGAAGCACAGTGAAATACAGCATCGCCTCATAGCGCCACGGCTTCTCGATCGTTTCCGCGTTGCCTTGGTACCGGTTGGGCCCGAGATCGGAGGCGATGTAGACAAAGCCCTTCCCCTTCAGGAGCTTCAGGTCGTACTCGGTGCGAACCGCGGCGCTGACGTGCGCGGAAAGGTTCGGGATGAAGCCTCTCTGGTCCGGGGTCAAGGTCCCGTAGCCGAACTTGAACCGGAGATCCTCGCCGCCGGTGCAGGCGATCTTCGCAAAAACCTGAGTACCCACGCCGGACTGGTTGAAAAGCGGGTTCAGCGCGGGCTTCTCGGCGGCGATCTTCAGCGGGCGACTGAACTCGGACTTCCAGTGGGCGATCGCGAGCTCGACGAGCTCCGCGATCCTCGCGGCAGGCATCGAGATCGACTTCTGATCGATCTCGATACAGTAACTCACGCGCGCGGTGTTCTTGACCCACCAAGGATTGTTCGCGTCCCGAAGGAGCTCTCCCCCCGATGAAACCATTCCCCCCGCCGACGCGGCGCCCGCCGGAAGCATCAAGCTCGCGCAGACCGCCAGGCAGAATCCGATACGTGAAATCATGCTTTCTCCCTAACGCCGACGCGGCGGGAGGGCAACCCCTCCCGCCGCGCGAACTGTTTCAACCCCGAACAGCCGATCAGTAGCGGACGAGCTCGCAGTAGGACGCGAAGGTCGACCCCACCGTGTACGAGGCTAACTTTCCGTTCTGGAGGTACATCGAAGAGTCGATCAGATCCGAATGGATATAGCCGTACCCATCCTTAAAGGTCG
>CAYZKI010000060.1:6735-8540 GCA_964478745.1 uncultured Bacteriovoracaceae bacterium | reverse complement strand
TCTGGGTGCGGGACAGCAGGATGCTCCGGGTCGAGTCCCAGGTCAGGTGAGCCACGCTCGTCACGCGCAGATTTCCATCATAACGAGGATATACGCGAGTGGCCGTGGAACTTCCCGGAATGGCGACATAGTAGCCATCCACCCCAATGCTGCTGCAATCGCTCTGAAGGATCGTGGCGGAGTGCGAGGTCAGGACTCCATTGCTGTTGCAGGTTCCGGCCCAGGTTCCGGTGAAATTCGCGCAAGGAGGAAGGAGCCGATCGGCGGGGGCCGGATTCACGAAACTCTCACTTTCCGCTCCCGCGGCCGAGAAGGGCGTGACCTCGCTCGAGGCTTCCGCAGACAGGGACACGATGAGGACACCAGCGATCAGGATCAGTTTCTTCATACTCAGGGTTCTCCTTGGGTCTCAAAGTAGTGGGGCACTTACTCAAACCCCATAATCAAATTGTGGAAAATATGTCTTTCGCTTATACAAGTTGTGTAAATGGACGTCTTCGCTGAGAACGACTACCGCGACGTGATCCGCAAACGCGTGAAAGAGCTCGCTCAGACGAGAAAGGCGCTGACGCTCCAGAAGCTCGCGAGCCTGATTCCGGTCCAGAACACCTACCTTTCCCGCGCCCTCAATGACGAGAAAACCCACCTGAACGAGGATCATCTCTTTAGAGCCTGCAAGGTTCTCGAGTTCTTCCCGGAGGAGATCGACTACCTCTTCCTGCTTCGCAACCGCGCGATCGCCTCGGATCCCGACCGACGCTCCTATCTGGAGTCCAAGATCAACCGGGTCCGGCAGAGCCGGCACCGGAGCGCCGAGTTCCAGGAGTTCGACACCCGCCGGCTGACCGAAGAGATGGCTTACCTTTTCGACCCCGTTTGCACGGTGGTCCAGACCGCGCTTTTCATCGATGAATACCGGCGGAATCCGCGGAAGCTTTGCCAACCCCTGGGCATCAGCGTCCCCCGGCTGAAGAAAGCGCTGACCAAGCTTCGCCATCTTCATTTCATCGAGCTTGGCGATGACGGGCTCACGGTTCTCAAGGTGAATCAGAACCAGGTCCACTACGGAACGGACCACCCGCTCATGCGCACGCACCAGAGCCTGCTGCGCAAGAAGTGCTCAGTGCAGCTCGACCAAGCCCCCGAAGAGGACAAGCAGAGCTTCATGGGCACCTTCACGGCGGACGAAGAGACGTTCGAGCTGCTGCGCAAGCGCTTGAGGGAGTTCCTCAAGGAGATCGAGGGCCTCGTCGCGCCCGCGCCTTCCAGGAACCTCTACCAGCTGAACTTCGATCTCTTCCGCTGGCTCTAGCGGACGGCAGGGATGTAGCCGCTGGTGTAGACGGAGTTCACGAACTCGAGCTTCATGACGGGAGAAGTGCCGCTCGCGCCTTTCTGGAGCACTTCGACTTTCTTCCCGTTGAGCCAGAGCTCGACTTCGTATCCCGTGAACTGCGAGTACGGCGGAAGATTGCGTTTCAGGAACTCGATCTGCTTGAGGGGATCCTTCACGATGCCCATGCTTTCGAGCAGGTTCAGCTTGCGGACGTACCATTCCTGGCGGGGGTTCCCGTAGAACACGATCTCCATGAAGCGCTGGAAGTCGGAGTAGAAGCTGTCGCTCGCGCGGAAGTAGCCGCCGTAGGTGTACAGGCCGTCCATGATCTGGGTGAACGTCAGGCTCTTTCCGAACGCGTTCTTGCGCCACGACTCCATGAGATCCCGCTGCGTGGTCTGCTGGCAGAGCTCCCAGTGCCCGCCCACCGAGTAGACGCGGGTCGCGGTGACGTCGAACGAGAACTCGC
>CAYZKI010000060.1:4365-6725 GCA_964478745.1 uncultured Bacteriovoracaceae bacterium | reverse complement strand
TACGTGCTGTTGGTGTACGAAACCGAGCCGTCCTGCAGGTAGATGACCGGCATCTTGTTCTTCTTCGCCATCTGGACGGCGGCGTCCATTCCGGCCTTGGAAGAGTAGCGCCCGTCCCACATCGTCGACGGGTGGGTCACGATCAGGAGATCGCTTCCGGCCATGCGGACGGCGCCCGGAGCGGTGAACGTGGGCGCGGGGCACGAGGCGGCGAACGCGGAACCGGGAATGGACGCGAAAGCCAGCGCGGCGCAAGCAATGACAAACGACTTCGTCTTGGACATGAAATCACTCCCCCTCGGATCGAGATGAAAGTGAAGTAGACGCCGTACACGCGAAAAACAAGGAGAGTTTTGCCGCACTAGAGCGAAATGCGGCCCTGAGTGTACTTCAGCTGGGCGGAGACCATGCCTCGAAAAATCTCGAGAAGGTTGGCGCGCGGGGCGGAAGGCTCAAGGAATTCCAGAAGATCATGCACCGCTTCAAGCGTCGACAGGCACTCACGGCGGGGTTGCCTACGAAATCCGTATTCGGAAGGCCGCTTCGGATTGAATCGAATCTGCGGAAGCGCCATCAAATTCGGGCTTCGCACGAGCATCCGCTTGGCGACCGTCCAGGTCCCGTCGATCACGAAGACCACGAGCCTCCTGCCCGTGGGCGGCGCCCAACCCGGCGAGCTGACGTCGATTGACCGGGCCCCGGGATAAAGGACCACGCAATGATTGCCCGGGTCGGCGATCCACTCTCGCACCCGCGGGTGGGATTCGAACTCGGTTCCCTGGACCAGATGCGAGTTGCGGATACAGAGATGGGCCATGCGCGCGGACCCGACGCTCAGCTTTCTCTCCTGCGGATGCTGTAACAGCACGAGCTCGAAGTCCACTTCGAAGGGGCGGACCTGCTCACAGTAGCAGTGACTGCGGGCGCGGAGGCAGCGCGTGCAAAGATCCCTCATGCCCGCGCTCATTTGTTGATTCGCGCCAGGAGGTCTTCGCCGTACTGGCGCACGATCTTCGGGCCGATGCCCGAGATCTGGAGAAGCTGCTCCTCCGAGCGCGGCATCTCCTCGCAGATCGCGTACAGGACGCGGTCACCGAGAATCCGGAACGCGGGAACGCCCTTCTTGCGCGCCACCTCGAGGCGCCAGGCCCTGAGCTCCTCGAAGAGCTTCGGCATGTCAGGGGGCAGCTCGCGCGCGCGCTCGCGGCCCGAGCCCACCTCTTCCCTGGACGGAAGAGGCTTCTTCTTGCGCACGCGCGACGGCGCGGGCTCGAGAATGCCGGCGCCCTCCATCTCGATCGCCGCGATCGCGTCGGCCTTCACCGAGCGCCCGGCTGACGTAAGGGTCACGCGCCGGAACGTGATCACGCTTCCGTCCCGCTCGAACTCGTCCTGGGTCACATCGACGAGTTTCGCGTGCGTCAGCGCGGTCAGAAGCCTCTCGAAGCCGGAGCGCGAAACCTTCGAGTCGAACGATACCGCCTCGTCGAAAAGACGGCCCACGGCCTGGCCGTTCCTCCCGGAGAGCGACGCGAGCACGAGCGCCGCCACCTGTCTCTCGGTCTCGTCGAGCACCCGCACGTTCGAGCCGGGCTTGCAACGGTCGCAGATCCCGCAGCTTTCGCCATCGTCCGCCGGATCGCCGAAGTGCCGCACCAACGCCACCATCCGGCAGCCCGCGTGCGTGGTGAACGCCTGCATCGCCTCGAGCTGGCGGATCCGATGGGTGCGCTGGTCGTCGTAAAGCTTGCGCCACTTCGGGCTTCCGAGCGAGATGTTCTCCTCGGGGTCGATCTCGAGCCCCCCGTGCATCCAGATCTTCTCGAGGGCCTTTTCGAAGATCTCGGGCTCGATCCCCGTGATCTTCCCCTCGAGCTGGGACTTGCCGATGCGTCCCTCCTTGGGGACCGCGGTGAAGATCCGCTCGAGAATCCGGGGCTCCGGATAGTCGCGCTCGAAGAAGAACTCGTGGGTCTTCCGATCGGAGAACGAATGGAGCAGGAGCGCCTCGGAGGGAAGCCCGTCGCGGCCCGCGCGGCCAATTTCCTGGTAGTAACCCTCGACGCTCGCCGGGAGCGCGGCATGGATCACTGTCCGCACGTTCGCCTTGTCGATGCCCATCCCGAAGGCGATGGTCGCCACGATCAGGTCGATCCGGTTCTCGATGAAAGCGAGCTGCACCTTCTCGCGCGCGGGCGCCGCCATCCCGGCGTGGTAAGCCGCGCACTTGAACCGCTCCCCGAGCAGGCGCGCGAGCTCCTCCGCCTTCTTGCGCGTCGGGGCGTAGACGATCGCTGGAAGTCGGTTCTCGCCGCTCAGATGCTCGATCATCTTCTCCACCCGCTGCGACGGGTTGGTCT
>CAYZKI010000060.1:0-4355 GCA_964478745.1 uncultured Bacteriovoracaceae bacterium | reverse complement strand
CCGACCAGGCGGTAATCGGGCCTGAAGTCGTGGCCCCAGTGGCTGATGCAATGGGCCTCATCGACCGCGATGAGCGTCGGAGCATGCTTCTTCAACATCTCCGCGAAGCCCGGGACGGCGAGCCGCTCGGGCGCGATGAAGAGGAACTCGAGCTCGCCGCGAAGGTAGGCCCCGAGCGTGGCCCGCGACTCCTCGCGGGGCCGGCCCGAGTGAATGCGGTCGGCCTTCATCCCCTGCGAGCGGAGGCGATGCACCTGATCCTCGATCAGCGCGACGAGCGGGCTGATCACGAGCGTCGTTCCGCCTCTCGCCAGGCCCGGAAGCTGGTAGCAAAGACTCTTTCCCGCACCCGTCGGCATGACGACCAGGGCGTCTTTTCCCTGTTCTCCGACCGCGCGGCAGACGGTCTCCTGATGAGGCCGAAACTCGCGAAAGCCGAATCGGGAATGCAGGATCTCGTGAAGACGCGACGGTTCCATGGGTGTGAAGGTGAAAGCTAGGCTCATCCGCGTCCGAACGCAACCGATGAGCCAGGATCCTGAGAAATAACGCGCCGCTCGCCCCCGGCCCGGGCCGGCCGCTCAGCGGTCGCCGAACAGCAGACGCACGTAGTCCCTGAAAAGCAGCACCTGGTCGGGAAGCACGCGGGGGTCCTTCACGGACCGCGACACGATGATTCCCCCTTCGATCACCGAGGTCAGCTGGTCGGCAAGGGCGTTCAGATCGACGGGAGCGCTAAGCGGATACTTGGCCGCCGCCTCCTCGAAAATCTTCCGGAAAAATACCCGCCATTCGAGGACGCCCTTGCGGACCATCTTCTGGATCTCGACGTCGAAGATCTGGTTCTCGTACGTGAACGTCGCGACGAGACAGCCCGGGTGGCCGTTCGGAAGATCGGCCATCATCTGGGCCAGCAGGTTCAGGAAGATCAGCACGCGCTGGAGCGGGTCCTCGCTCAATGAGCGCGCCTTTTCCCAGTGCGCGCGGAAGATCTTCCGGTCCTGCTCGAGATACCTTCGGATGAGCTGCCGCGCGAGATCTCCTTTCCCGCCCTTGAAGTGGTAGAAGAAGCCGCCTTTCGTGATCTTCGATTCCTCGATGATCTCCTCGATCGACGTGCCGGAGTATCCCTTGTTCAGGATGATCTTCTCGGAGACGGAAAGGATTCTTTCGCGGGTTTGCTCGCCCTTCTGGATCATGGCCACCTCGGTTCACCGATAATACAGACTCATTGGTCTGTCCTGCAAGTCAACCCAGCATGGGGCTGAATCAGATATAAATAATTGATATCTATAGTTTTTAATAACTACACCTCAAGTACACTAGAGACATTCCTCAACTCGGGCGATTCTAGAGTCAATAAAAAAGACCATTTGGTCTCTTGCGTGAACCCCTGGAGGAACGATGCCCAGCCTGTCCCAAGTCTTTCTCGACCCGGTTTCCTGGATCGTCTTCGCGATCTACTTCGGCCTGATGGGCATCGAGGCCCTCTTCCCCGCCAGGCGCCAGCCCGCGGTTCGCGCCTGGCGCCTCCGCGGGCTGGTGGCCTTCCTGACCTATTTCCTGCTCTCCACCTACCTGCCCTTCCTCTGGGGCGACTGGCTCTCTACCGTGCAGATCGCGGATCTTTCGGCGCTGGGCACCTGGGGCGGCGGCCTCGCGGGGCTGGTGGTGTTCGAGCTCGGGCTCTACGCCTGGCACCGGTCGCTGCACGCCTCCGACTTCCTTTGGAAGCACTTCCACCGCAAGCACCACACGGCGGAGCGCCTCGACATCGCGGGCTCCTACTACTTCTCGATCCCGGATATGATCGGATTCACCGTGCTGACGAGCCTCTGCCTGACGCTCGCGGGGCTCACCCCCCAGGCGGCGCTCGTGGCGAACCTGCTCGCGACCTTCCTGAGCACCTTCCAGCACTCGAACGTCCGCACGCCACGATGGCTGGGCTACATCGTTCAGCGGCCCGAGAGCCACACGGTCCATCACGCGCGCGGCACGCATCCCTATAACTACTCGGACCTCCCGGTCTTCGACCTGATCTTCGGGACGTTCCGCAACCCCAAGGAGTTCGAGCACCCGGTCGGATTATGAGAGGCGCGGTCTCGCTTCGAGGCTCCGCACGCTAGTCGACGCCCTGCCGATTCTCGACGAGCTTCCAGCTCCCGATCACGAACGTCAGGCTCGCCACGGCGATCGGGTAATAGAGTCCCGCGTAGCGGTTGCCGGTTGCGGCCACAGCCGCGGTTCCGATCAGCGGCACCAGCCCACCGAAGACGCCGTTGCCGATGTGGTACGGAAGCGACATGGACGTGTAGCGGATCCGCGTCGGAAAGAGCTCGACAAGGAACGCAGCGATCGGACCGTAGACCATCGTGACGAAAAGCACCTGCACGAAAACGATGGCGATCAGTCCGGCGACCGAGGGAGGGCCGAGCGGAGACGCGGGATCGGCGGCGTTGAACCCCGACAGGTGGGTCATCGCTTGGTACAGCGGGATGTAGAAGATCGCCGCGAGCAGGCATCCAGCCATCATGATGGGCTTTCGCCCGACACGATCGGAGAGCCAGCCGAAGAGGATGAAGAACGGCGTCCCCAGAAGCAGAGCGATCGCGATCACCTCGTTCGCGAGGACAAAGTCGACCTTGAGCACCGTTTGAAGGTAGTAGAGCGCGTAGAACTGTCCCGTGTACCAAACGACTCCTTGCCCAGCAGTGGCGCCGAAGAGAGAAAGGAGAACCCAGCGTCGGTTCTCGGGTTCGAGGAAACTGTCCCGAAGCGGGCTTTTCGAAGCCTTGCCCGAGGCCTTGAGACTTTGGAACAGCGGTGACTCCTGGAGCTTTCGCCTGAGATAGTAGGAGAAAAGGATCAGGACGATCGAGAGCAGGAAAGGCAGGCGCCAGCCCCAATCGCGGAAGTCCTGTTCACCCAGGCTGAGTCGAGTGGAAAGGATCACGCCGAGCGAGACGAAAAGCCCTAGCGTGGCCGTCGTTTGAATGAAGCTCGTGTAGAATCCGCGCCTGCCCGCGGGAGAATGCTCGGCGACATAGGTCGCCGCCCCGCCATACTCGCCCCCGAGCGCGAGGCCCTGGATCAGACGCAGCAGAAGCAGGAGGATCGGAGCCAGGATTCCGATCTGCGAGTAAGTCGGAAGCAGCCCGATCGCGAAGGTCGCTCCACCCATCAGAACGAGCGTAAGCAAGAACGTGTACTTCCGACCCAGGAGATCCCCCATTCGGCCGAAGAAGAGCGCGCCGAACGGGCGGACCACGAAGCCCGTCGCGAAGGTGGCGAGGGTCGAAAGCAGAGCAAGAGTCTCATTCCCTTTCGGAAAGAAGTGCTCGGCGATGATCGTGGCAAGGCTGCCAAAGATGTAGAAGTCGTACCACTCGATCAAGGTTCCCGCGGATGACGCGCCGATGACCTTCCAGATGGCGCTCTTGGATGCGCCCTGCGCTTGACTCATGGCCTCCTTATATCTCAGGGGAGTGTGGACAGCGGAAGGCATTTTCGGGATATTCCTCACTCGATTCCCGAGGAGGACCCCCGATGAAATGCCCTCACTGCAAAGAACACAACCTCGTCATGTCCGAACGCAAAGGCATCGAGATCGACTACTGCCCGGAGTGCCGCGGGATCTGGCTGGATCGCGGAGAGCTCGACAAGATCCTGGAGCGCTCGCGCGCCGAAGAGACACCGACGGCCGCCGCGGCACCAGCTGCAAGCCAGGGGCGCGGGTCTTACGATCGCGGCCGACCTACCGACGGCTACGAAAAACGCCATTACAAGCGCAAGAAATCGTTTCTAGAAGAGCTCTTTGATTGACCGGCGCGCGGCTGCGCGGGTTCCGGGCGCAGTTTGATTGCCATCCGTGATCACAGCAAGCACTGAATCCCGAAGAGAACCTTCCAGCTTCATCCTGCCCACAGGTCAATGATGATGAAGTCCCCTTGCGCCCTATCGCGGATCTCCTCGCGTTGCTTCGAACTGTATCCCGGATAGTTCCCGAACTTCTGATATCTGCGAGCGCGCAGAGCAGGCTCAATTCCTCGATGCACAAAATGGAAACACTGGCAGAGGCACTCTGGCGGCTCAGCCTATGTCGGGTGGGCCCACCAGGACTTCACTCGGGCCCTCCTGGCCCTCGCCCTGCGGGCGCGCCTGCGGCGCGTGCGAAAATCGCATCCTGCGATTTTCGTGAACCTGGCGTCCTCGCGTCTTCGACGCTGCGGACAGGCTCAATTCCTCGATGGGCCCGGCAATTTATAAATAGGTCCCCTTTTAGTTCGCCTACCCCCTGCGGTTAAGAGACCGGCCAAGAGGGCCGGCCCTGGCGCATGGATGCGCACCCCGCATGG
>CAYZKI010000059.1:2946-12169 GCA_964478745.1 uncultured Bacteriovoracaceae bacterium | reverse complement strand
CGTCGAGGACTCCGGAGCCCCGAGCGCCGCCATGACGTGCTGCATCAAGCCGTTTATATTTCATGACCTCTATGGTATCCCCAGCTCACTCACTGATTTCACCTTCGGAGGACTTTCACCATGCGGATGAGAGAATGGGTCATCCTATCGGGCAACGCGAACCGCCCGTTAGCCCAAAAGATTTGCGACCGCCTGGGCAAGCCGCTGGGGCACGCGGAATGCCGCCGCTTCAGCGACGGCGAAGTCTTCGTCGAGATCGGCGAGAACGTCCGCGGCCGCGACGTCTACGTGATCCAGAGCACGTGCGGCCCGGTTAACGACACGCTCATGGAGCTCCTGGTGATGATCGACGCGCTCAAGCGCTCGAGCGCCAAGGAGATCACCGCCGTCATGCCGTACTATGGCTATGCCCGCCAGGATCGCAAGGTCGCTCCCCGCACGCCGATCAGCGCGAAGCTCGTCGCCGACCTGATCACCTCGGCCGGCGCCACCCGCATCGTCTCGATGGACCTGCACGCGGGCCAGATCCAGGGCTTCTTCAACATCCCGTTCGACAACCTGTTCGCCTCGCCGGTCATCCTCGACCACTTCAAGAAGCAGATCGCGGACTTCGGCGATACCGTGATCGTCAGCCCGGACGCGGGCGGTGTCGAACGCGCGCGCGCGTTCGCCAAGCGCCTGGATTCCTCAGTCGCGATGATCGACAAGCGCCGCACGGGACCGAACGTCGCCAAGGCCATGAACGTGGTCGGTGACGTGGAAGGCAAGACAGCGATCATCCTCGACGACATGATCGATACGGCAGGAACGCTCACCGAGGCCGCGTCCGCGGTTCTTGATCACGGCGCCAAGCGCGTGCTCGCCGCCGCCACTCACGGCGTGCTCTCCGGCCCAGCTATCGAGCGCATCGAGAAGTCGAAGATCGACCGGATCGTCGTCACGGACACGATCCCGCTCAGCGAGTCGGCGCAGAAGTGCAAGAAGATCACGCAGCTCTCGGTTTCCGACCTGCTCGCCGAGGCGATCCATCGCATCCACAATTACGACAGCGTCAGCAGTCTGTTCGTGTAAGGCGCAGGTGTCGTGAGGTGAAGCTCGTCGTAGGCCTAGGAAATCCCGGACCGAAGTACGAGACCACGCGGCACAACGTCGGTTTCCTCGCGGTCGATCGGGCCGTCGATCGCTGGGGCTCGAACAACCCGCAGCGCGACGCGCTCGCGGAGATCTACCCGACCTCGGTCCGTGGCGAGAAAGCGCTCGTCGTGAAGCCGCAGACCTACATGAACCTCTCGGGCCGCGCGATCGCGCCCCTGGCGCGCTTCTACAAGTGCGCGCCGGCCGACATCATCGTCGTCTACGACGAGATCGACCTTCCTTTCGGCACCGTCCGGATCAAGACCGGCGGAGGAAGCGGAGGGCATAATGGAATCAAGTCGCTGGACGAATGCCTGGGCTCGGGCCAGACGGGTTACCACCGCGTCCGGATCGGCGTCGGCCGCCCGGCACCCGGCTCGCCTCTCTCGCCAGCCGATTATGTGCTACAGCAGTTCCTGGACCGGGAGCTCGAGGCCCTTGACGCGCTCTTCGAGGACGTGGTGAACGCGATCGAGCTGATCGCCCTCGGGGACATCAAGGGCGCCATGAACAAGTACAATCGCGGCCTTCCGGAAGAGAAGGCTCAGCAGCAGCAGAAGGCTAACAAGAAGGATTAGGTGATATGGGTTTTCAATGCGGAATCGTCGGCCTCCCGAACGTCGGTAAATCGACCATCTTCAACGCGCTGACCTCCGCCAAGGCCGAAGCGGCGAACTACCCCTTCTGCACGATCGAGCCGAACACCGGCATCGTGAAGGTGCCGGACCCGCGGCTCGAGGCCATCCAGCAGTACATCAAGACCGATCGCCTTATTCCGGCCACGATGGTCTTCGTGGACATCGCGGGACTCGTGAAGGGCGCCTCGAAGGGAGAAGGCCTGGGCAACCAGTTCCTCGGCCACATCCGCGAGACCCAGGCGATCGCTCACGTCGTGCGCTGCTTCTCCGATCCTAACGTGATCCACGTCGACGGCTCGGTCGACCCGGTCCGCGACGTCTCGGTCATCGATACCGAGCTCATCCTCGCGGACCTCGAGACCGTGAACAAGCGCTACCCCAGCCTCGAGAAGACCGCGCGCTCCGGGGACAAGAAGGCGTCCGCGATCATGGGAGTCCTGTCGCGCGTGAAGGCCGCGCTCGAGGCGGGCGATCCGGTCCGGAGCCTGAAGCTCACCGAGGACGAGCTCGCGCTGGTCCACGACTTCCACCTGATCACCGCGAAGAAGGTCATGTACGTGGCGAACGTCGACGACTCCGACATCGGCAACGCCGAGCCGAACGAGTACGTGAAGAAGCTGATGGCCCATGCGGAGAAGGAAGGCAGCCCGGTCATCCAGATCTGCGGGAAGATCGAGTCGGAGATCGCCGAGCTCTCGCCCGAGGAGAAGACCGCTTTCCTGAAGGACATGGGAATGGAGGAGCCGGGACTGAACCGCGTGATCCGCGCTGGCTACGCGCTCCTCGGCCTTCAGACTTACTTCACCGCCGGCGAAGTCGAAGTCCGCGCCTGGACCATCCAGAAAGGCTGCAAGGCCCCGCAGGCCGCGGGCGTCATCCATACGGACTTCGAGAAGGGCTTCATCCGCGCCGAGGTTTTCCACTTCGACGACCTGATGAAGCACAAGAGCGAAGCGAAGATCAAGGAAGCGGGCGCGATGCGCCTGGAAGGCAAGGAGTACGTCGTCAAGGATGGCGACATCATGCACTTCCGCTTTGCGGTCTGAACCCGGCTTCGTAGTCGGCGTTTCCAGGAACGACTGAGGGCGCGACGGGCTCCTGCCCTTTCGCACATCTCCGTTTCGCGTGGGCGCGAAACGGAGAACGCTTCACGCTTGTGCGAACACGCCTCAGTCGTTCCTGGAAACGCCGACTACGAAGCCGGATTCAGCGCGCTTACGTGGCGCGGGGGCGCTCTTTGAAGTTCGCGCAGACGCGACCAACGCTTCCGCGCCCTAGTCCCCGCTGGGCGCGGTTGGCGCGGCGGCGGTGGTGTCCGGGAGCTCGAGCGGCTTCTCGGGCGGGCCGTACGTGTTCCAGAAGTAGTTCAGGGTTTTCGGCGTTGTTCCGTTCAGCATGCGCGAGTACCAGAAGTAGTTCCGGATGATGGTCGAGACGTACTCGCGCGTCTCTTTGTACGGGATCGTCTCGATGAACTCGAGCAGGCCCTTGTTCGGGCCCAGCGCCCTGTACCAGCGGTCCGCCGCGTTCGGGCCCGCGTTGTAGCCGGCGAGCGCGAGCGCCAGGTTGCCGTTGAAGCGGTTGAGCAGCTTCCGGAGGTAGGTGGTTCCGACTCGGATGTTCGGGTCCGGCTCGGTCAGGTCGCTCCGCGGGATCGACGGAATGGTCTCGACCGCGGTGGTCGGCATGAGCTGCATGAGGCCCATGGCTCCGGCGCCCGATACGGCGCCCGGGTCGAAGGCCGATTCCTGCTTGATCAGGCTCAGCACGAGGATCGGGTCGAGCTTGGCTTCCGTCGAATGGCGTTGCACGAGATCGATGTGCGGCGTCGGGAAGATCATCTTCACGCCCGTCGAGCTGTACACCCCGCGGAAGCCGCGCTGGATGAGCTCGGACAGCACCACGAAAGTTCCGGTATAGTTCCTCGCCTCATAGTTGAGCGCGGCGAGGAACATCAGGAAGTCGTTCGACGAGGTGTCGCGCCACTTGAAGTCGCGAAGCTCGAAGGACACGAGCTCGAAGGCGCGCTCGGCCACGAACGCGCGGGCGCGCTTCAGGCGGAACGCCTCGACGGGCTGAAGCGTCGGATCGTTCTCGTCGGCGGGCGGCACGGTCGTATCGACCGCCGAGTCGATCTCCTGCGCGATGGCAAGCGAGGCGAGCATCCCGTAGTAGCCGAGCGGCGCCTCCTCGCGAAGCTCGGTGTAGAGCTTGCGCGCCTCCTCGTGCTCCTGCTCCTGCGTCAGGCTTTGCGCGAGCCAGTACTTCCCGCGATGACGATGCGCCGACTTCGGATAGTCGGTGAGGAACTTCCTGAACGCCTCGATCGCGTCGTCGTATTTCTCTCCCATGTAGAGGGCCATCGCGGCGTCGAACGCCACCTGGTCGAGGTCGGGAGCCTTGTAGGCCTGCGTCTGGCGCGAGGTGAACTGCGCGAGGCGGGCGCGGTCGAAGATCGAGGGCACGACCTTGGAAAGGGCCTTGGCTTCCTCGGAAGTCCGCGGATAGAGGGTCGCGAAGCGCGCGAGCCACGCCTGGCAGAGTCCCTTCTCGAGGATCGGCGCGGGCTGCCCGCGCTTGGCCGTCCCGCTGCACGACTCCGCGTAATGCGTCAGGTGCTCGGGGCGGAGGCGGCTCAGCGCGCCCTGGTTCGAGAGCCTCTGAAGCGCGCGCTCGAACGTCTCGCGCGCGGGGTCCTTCCTCTTCAGCGCGAGATGCGCCTCTGCCGCGATCAGCTCGGCAAGCGCGATGTCGCGCTCGACCGTCTTCACGAAAGGGGAGTAAGGGGACTTGGCCGAGATCTCGAAGACCTCGGCGATCGCCTTCTCGGTGTGCGACAGCGCGTCCTTCGGGTTCTTCTTCTTGCGCTCCAGCAGCGCGTCTGCCTCCGTGCGATGGGCGGCCGACGAGATCCAGAACGCGTAGTCCTGGTAGATCGGATCGAAACGAAGCGAGGACACGATGCGACGGGCCTCCGCGGGCTTCTTGGCCATCAGCGCGTCGTAGCCCTGCTTGATCGTCCTGGCCTGCTTGGAACGATGGCTCTTCGCCAGGCTTTCCTTCAGGATGTCGAGGCTCTGCGGGATCGCCGAGGATTCGGTGGGGATGGCCCGGGCCTCGGGCTTCGGCGCCTGGGCCTGCGTCGCGGGGCGGCGGGAACGGGCGGGAACTTTTTTCTTCTTCTTCGCCGCCCATGCGTCGGGCGACGCGAGCGCGAGACTAGCGGCCGTCGCGAGAAGGATCAGTAGGGGAGTCGGGCGGGGCCGTCGATTCATCAAGGTCTCTCAGACGTTTCAGTGCGGTTTCGCAGACGCCCAGGCTTTTCCAGGAACAGGGGGCGCAAGCCGAGTGAAATGCTTCCAGGCTCATGCGCTCCCGGATGAGGGCCTTCGCCTCGCCCCAAGTCAGCACATCGCCAGAGTTTAATCCTAAGATCTGTGCATGCGCGTGATCAAGCTTGGAGATCTTCTCCCCCGACAAACAGCCCTGGCCGTCACGATTCGGACACGGGGTGCAGATCGAGTCGGCGGCCGGCTCGACCCGGATCGGGGTGCTGTCGCCCTCGGCGCCCGTCTCGCGGAGCAAGGCCGCGATCGCCGCGTAGTTGCGCACGAACTCGTTCGAGTAGCCTTTGCCCTCGAATCCGAGCGTGCAGAGAAAGTGATGCGGCCTGAAGCGGAGCATTCGGGCCCCTTATACTGGAGTTTCAGGCCGTGGCGCCAGTTTTCTGACTGGCCTTGAGCGTCGCCAAGGCCTCTTCGAGCTCACGCTTCAGGGGCGATGATTCCTGCACGGGGGCGCTGTCGAGCACCCGCTCGATCGAGGCGATCGCGGCGGCCATACGCTCCAGGTTCCGCTCCTCGCGGTTACGAAGATCGCTGAGCATCTCGTTGTAAGTGGTCGCAAGCTCCTGGAACTGATCGCCTTCCCGGAGGCGCACCTTGTGGACGAGGTCGCCGCGCCCGGCCTGCTCGAACATGTTCATCATCTTGCGAAGGGGCCCCACGATGCGGTGGCTGACGAAAAGGCTGGTCAGGAAGCATCCGGCGAGCAGCAATATCTGAAGGATGATCAGCAGGGTCATGATCTTGCCGCGGGTCGCTTCGAGGTCAGGGACCGAGATCATCGTGGTCTCGGAGCTGACCGCCTGGATGAAGTAGTTGAAAAGGTTATGGATGATGAGCGGGTAAACGACGCTCAGGACCGCGAGCCATGCGCAGACATACAGCGCGGCGCGGATCTGGAATCCTTTGTCGACGAAGAGGATGCTTCGGCGGTGGGGCATTGAACCGATTGTACCCGGCGTCCCCCAAACTTCAAACCGAAGTTAAGAAAGTCACTTGCCGGGGATCTTCAGTCGATCGACGGGCTTGCCCTCGACGATGTGGGAGCGGACGATCTCCTTCACGTCCGCGGCGCCTACGGGACCGTACCAGACGTTCTCCGGGTAAACGACCACCGAGGGCCCGTACTCGCAGGTATCGAGGCAGCCCGCGCGCTGCGCGCGGATCCCGCCCTTCAGGCCCTGGTCCTTCAGCTCCTTCTTGAACAGGTCGACGAGCTCCTCGGAGCCGCGGTGCTTGCAGCTGCCGCGCGGATGGTCGGGCGCGCGCTCGTTCGTGCAGACGAAGATGTGGGCCTTCAGTTTTCGTGCGGGCGGAAGCGGGCTCATGAATGAGCAGTATATACGTGGTCGACGATGCCGACTACCGCGGCCTGCGCCGGAAGGGGCTGGCTCGGGTCGTCGAGCACGGCCTGGCGCGCTCCGGTGCCTTCCTGAAGCACGAGGACCAGGTCGCCCGGGCCGGCCTGCACGCCGTCGATCGCGACGATCGGCGTCGGATCGCCGAAGCCCTCGAGAGGCTGCACGGTCAGCAGCTGGCGGTTGGGAAGGGAGCTGAGTTTCTCGGTCGCGACGACGCGCGCGACGACTTTAGCCAATATCATCGACAATCCCCGTGATGGCCGCGTCGACCGGATAGTTGTTCGCCAGCGGCGCGCCCGGCACCGCGAGCGACGCCTCGCGCTTGCCGACCCAGATGACGAGATCGCCCGGGCGGGCGCTGACCGGGTCGATCGCGACGAACGCGTCGCCGGTGTGGCGCTTTTCCGCGTCACACGGATAGACGACCTTCAACGCCATGCCCTGGAGGTCTTTCACCTTCTGGGTTGCTACGACTGTTCCTCGGACGACACCGTACTGCATGTTCGATCTCCTAGAGGTAGGCGAGAGCCTCGGTCTCGGGGCGCGGAATGACGTCCGCGCGGCAGAAGCTGTCGAGCCGCTTCAGGCATAGGTTAGCCGCCTCGACCGCGGCTTCGACTTCCTCCTGGCGCCCCGAAAGGACGAAGTACGCTTTGCCGCCGATGCCCTGACCGAGCCGCATGCGGCAGAGCTGGACGTTCGCGGTCTTCAGGGCCTGGTCCGCCGAAAGGATCGCGCCGGCCAGCGTGGTCGACTCGACGATCGCGACCGATTCGCCGGCTTCGCCCGTGGTCGCGTCGCTCGACCACATCGAATCGAGGAACGGGGCCAGGCTCGGATGGACGCCCGGGATGAGAACCTGGCGGACGATGGTCCCGTCGGCCGACTCGAGCGCCGCCTGGTGCGCCTCCTCGACCGAGGCGTTGTCGCCGACGAAGAGCAGGACGTGCTTCCCGGACGAGATCGGTTGCGAGGTGATGATCCGGATCGGCGCCTTCTTGATCACGACGTCGGTCAGGAACAGGCCGCGCGAGATGCTCGTGAGCTCGATGAACGAGAGCGCCGGCATCTTGGCCGACCCCACGTCCTCGATCGCGGGTTTTTGGGGGAAAGCGCGCGCCATCAGACGATCCTGAAATGATCTTTCAAGGTGCAGCGACGGATCCGCGAAAAGGTCCGCGAGGTCGTCAGGCCCTCTCCGGTCGGCGAGGCGATCGTGAAGCTCGTGAAGCCTTCGCCCCCGAGTCCCAGACCGGCATAGCTCGGAGCGTTCTTCACGAAGATCGAGGTGTTGATCTCCTTGGCCATGCGATGCAGGTTATCGATGTTCTTGCTGTACATGACGGCTGTGTGGCCGTTGCCGTGCTCCACGCGCTTGGCCATCTCGATGGCGTCATCGACGTTCTTCGCGCGAACCATCGGGATCAGCGGCATGAGCAGCTCGACCTGGACGAACGGATGGTCCTCTTCCACTTCGCAGAAGGCGATGCGGACCTCGGGCCCGACGCGCACGCCGACCTGCTCGAGGATGACCGAGGCGTTCTTCCCGACGAAGTTCTTGTTCGGATATTTCCCGCCGCTCTCCCAGTCGATGACGATCTTCTCGAGCTGGCGCACCTGATGCGCGCTGAGCAGGTAGGCACCGTGCTTCACGAGCGCCTTCTTGAGGCCGTCGGCGATCTCCTCGACGGCGATGATTTCCTTCTCGGCGATGCAGACGATGTTGTTGTCGAGCGAGGCACCCTTGATGATGCCGTCGGCCGCCTGGTCGAGGTCGGCGGTTTCATCGACGACGACGGGAGGGTTCCCGGGGCCGGCGCCGATCACCTTCTTTCCGCTCGCCATCGCGGCCTTCACGACCGCGGGGCCGCCGGTCACGACCAGCAGGCGGATGCCCGGATGCTTCATGAGGGCCTGCGCGGTCTCGATCGTGGGCTGCGAGACGGTCGTCAGGCAGCCGCGCGGGCCGCCGGAGGCGACGATCACCTCGTCGATGATCTCCATCGCGCGCGTCGAAACGCGTTTCGAGGAAGGATGCGGGTTGAAGACGACCGTGTTGCCCGCCGAGAGCATCGCGATGCCGTTGTTGATCACGGTCTCGCTGGGGTTCGTCGTGGGCGTGATCGAGCCGATCACGCCGAAAGGCGCGTACTCGATCAGGGCAAGGCCGTCGTCGCCCGTGAAGGCGGTCGACTCGAGGTATTCGGGGCCCGTGGTCTTGTCGATGACCAGGCGGTTCTTCGAGAGCTTGTCTTCGTAGCGCCCGAGGCCCGTCTCCTCGACGGCCATGCGCGACAGCTCTTCCACGTGCTGGTGAAGGCGCGCGCGGATGGTCGCGATGATGCGCTTTCTCTTCTCCATGGGAATGGCGACCCAGGCGGGCTGGGCGGCGCGGGCGGCGGCGACGGCCGCGTCGAGGGTGGGATAAGCGACGGATCCGGCGATGGATTGCGCTACCGAGTACGAGGGGCTCGTGCGGTGCCGCTGCTGGGCGGCCGGCTGGGAAAACGCCCGCGGGTCGCTCGAGGAGGGACCCCCGCGCGAAGCGTTCGGAGACGACGCGAGCTTCCTCGCGATGGCATCCACCAAGGTTTCGAACTGGCTTTGATCGAGCATGGTTTTACTGCTTTCTGCTCAAAAGACGAAGGGGCCGGCCCTGGAGCCGACCCCTTCCGATCCAGGGTTACTTGCGAAACACCGACTCGCCGCCGGCCTCGATCTCGTCGACGATCGCCATGATGACGGC
>CAYZKI010000059.1:0-2936 GCA_964478745.1 uncultured Bacteriovoracaceae bacterium | reverse complement strand
ACGTCCGTCTGGCGGGCGCTGGAGCCCGAGCAGTACAGGACCACTTCGCCCATTCCGGCGCCGACGGAATCGACCGCGACGACCTGTCCGCCCTTCGCGCCGCCGGTCAGATCCGTCTGCTGGACGAGAAGCAGCTTGAGCCCCTCGAGCTTGGGATCCTTGCGGGACGCGACGACGGTACCGATGACTTTTCCGACGTTCATCGTAAAAGTCCGCCGGCCTTAGTTCGAGAGCGGAGCGTTCATGCCCGGGTTGCGGGCAGCGCGTCCGTTCGAGGAGGCCGTGGTCACTTCGTTGCGTCCGAGCGGGAGCACGGAGTCGACGTTCATGTGCGGGCGCGGGATGACGTGGACGGAGACGAGCTCGCCCACCTTCTCCGCGGCGCGGGAGCCGGCTTCGACGGCGGCCTTCACCGCGGCGACGTCGCCGCGAACGATCGCGGTCACGTAGCCGCCACCGATGCGCTCATAGCCCACGAGCTCGACGCGGGCGGCTTTCACCATCGCGTCCGACGCTTCGACGAGGCCCACAAATCCCTTGGTTTCGATCATTCCGAGTGCTTCAGACATTTTCAAAGTCCCCCTTTTAGAGATCAGAGTTCAGCTTCAGTAACAGAATCGGTATCGGTATCGGTATCGGTTTTCGGTTTCGGCTTATTTCGACGATTCGACGCCGGTCAGCGAGCTCACGGCGTTCATCGCCGCCTTCGCTGCTTCATCCACGTCGGCTTCGCGTCCCACGATGGTGAGGCGGCCGAAGGCGCCGAAGGCGCGAACGTCGACGAGAGTGATGTCCGCTGCCTTCTCCGCTTCGTTCGCGGCGTAGACGATGTAGCCCGCCGGTTCCGTCTCGAGGATGAACATGCTCATGCCGGGGAGGATCATCGATCCTTTGCGGCCCTGGCGGTTGATGACGACGGCGTGGTCGGGCTCGATTCCGCGGATCGTCTCGTGCCAGGCGATGCGGCACTTCTGCCTGTCGCCCTCGTTCTGTTCGATGACGCGAAGGACGGCGGCGCCGGCCTGGCGGACTTCGCCCTGGTCCTCGTGGTGAACTTCGAGAGTGCCGAAGGAGCGCTCGACGACCTGCTGGCCGAGACGGACCTTCGTGCCTTTGAGCGCGGCGTCCGTCAGGCGATGGATCGCCATGCCTGGAGCGGTCTCGATCCACAGAGAGGCGTCTCCCGGAATCGGAAGAAAGCCCTGCGACGTCGTTCCCAGGTACTCAGCGAGCTGAGGCTGGAGCGAGTCGATGAACACGTAAGTGCGCAGCTTGATCATTGAATCCCCCTCGGATGAACCGAATGAATCGGAGCCGAAAATCCCTACTGCCGCCTCGTTATCCTGCGCATTGTCATGAGTCAAGCCGCGCGCTGTCGCGTATTCCGAGAAAACTCGCGCCAGAAGCGGAAACCCGGCATGACGCTATGAGTCACAACATTGTGGCCCATGTCGCGTCGCTAGACAAAACCGTGTGATTCGACTAACTATTCATCTTCCACTGCGGAATTCATGTTCAGGAGTAGCTCAGTGGTAGAGCAGCCGGCTGTTAACCGGCTGGTCGGGGGTTCGAATCCCTCCTCCTGAGCCATTTGAAAACGCCCGGTCCGCCTTCAGGCGGGGCGGGCGTTTTCTTTTTATTCGGAGGGGGAGAGGCGAACCCCCGACACGAGCGAAGCGAGTTCGGGTGGTTTGACGACCCGTTTCGCGAAGCGAAACATTAAAAAGGGGAGCGCAGGATGCGCGACTTCCCTAGGGAGCTACTTCGCGCAGGACAGCGCGAAGTGAATCCCGCATCCGTGAAACAGCCGCGAAGTGGATCCCGCATCCGCGAAGCGAAACCGAAACTCCCTGGACAAACTCCCGCAAACATTCTTTCCTGAATCCCTATGCGAAACCTGATCACCGCTCTTCTGCTCGCCGTGCCTGCCGCCGCGCAGGCGGATCTCGTCCTCACGATCAGCGCGCCTTACACCGCCGCGATTCGGACGTTCAAGGTGAACCTCAGCGCCTCCCCGGGCGGTTTCACCGGCTACGAGGCGATGCTCGAGTGCGCGATTCCGGAAGCGGGCCATGCGACTGGAACCACGATCACGGTCTACCGCACGCTCTCGACTCCGCGGGAGTACGCCGCCGAGGTTTACTTCAAGCTCCTCGACACGGCCTCTTCGCGTTACTATGTCGTCCCGATGCTGACGGCGCGAAGGACGGGCTACCATTTCGATCAGCTCATTCTCATGAGCGACATGCCCGATCGCGGAACCTGGGTCGATCCCTTCAGGCTCGACGTCGACCTCAAGAGCGACGCACGCCTCGCCGGGTTTCCGGGAAGATACTTCGCGAAGTGGCAGCCTTCGATGATCCTCTCGGACACGAAGAATCCGAAGAACCGGTCGTCGCATCAGACGGCGAAGAACGGCGTGATGGGCGTGATCTGCGAGGATCTGCTGCCCTAGCTAGAGCCGCAGGCTCATCCGCACCTCGTCGATCGACCGCCCGTGCAGCCGCGCGAAATCCTCGCACAGGCCCGTGCGGACGAATCCAAGCGAGGAGTACAGCTTCAGCGCCGCCTCATGATGCGCATAGGTCTCGAGGTCGATCCAGGCGATGCCCGGCTGCGAGCGGCACCATGAGATCGCTTCCGTCATGAGAACCCGCCCCCAGCCGCGGAAGCGGTACTCGTCCTCGATCATGATGCCCAGAGTGACCCGGTGGAGCCGCGAGCGCAGCGTGCTCGAGTGCAGTCGAAGCCCCGCCACGATGCGGTCATCCGCGAAGATGCCCCAGCTCCGCCCCCAGCCCGGGACGCCGATCGGCCGCGTCCACTGGTCGCGATGGATCTCGGCGAGCCGCGCGTTCGGCGGGAACTCGTCGAGATCCATCGTGTGGAAGATCGGGACCGTTCCGACGCCGGACTGCGCCCAGACCCTCTGGCAG
>CAYZKI010000058.1:8424-12221 GCA_964478745.1 uncultured Bacteriovoracaceae bacterium | reverse complement strand
ATTGGTTCGTCTCGTAGATCCCCATCGAGTCGCGGACCTCGCGGTCGACGCGGTTCAGGTAATCGCCGCGGACCACGTTAATGAACTCGCCGGAGTCGTGGTAGCCATCCTTGATGTCCTGTTTCAGGAACTCGTACTCGGTGATGCGCTTCACGAACTCCTCCATCTCGCGCAGCACGGCGAGAGGTGAGAGGCACGGGAACTCGGGGTTCTGCGCGGCATCGTAAAGGATCGACTTCATCTCGCGGGCGGACGCGCCCATGCGCCCCTCGTAGTAAGGGATGTTCTGGTACTCCTCGCGGAGCCGGCGCACGGTGGCGCGCAGGAGCTTCTTGTCCTCGGGCGAAAGGTGGGCGGGCACCTCGCCGGTGTCGTAGACGCGCGCCTTCTCGATCGGGGTCAGGCTCGATACGAGCGTGCTCACGTTCGGGGGGTAGTTGATGCTGTTGGGGCGCTTCAGCCGCGTGAGCACCGACCACAGCGCGGCGGTCCAGGCTACGTGCGGGGCCACGTGCTTGTCGCCGGCGACCTGAGGCAGCTGGGTGGCGTAGATCTGCTTTTCCTGCGACGCCGAGAGGAGGTACGGCACGCGGATCAGCTCGATGCGCGCCTTGAAGCTCGTGAAGTCCGGGAACTCCTTGAAGGCGTCGAGCTGGACCTCGTTGGTCGATCCGATCATCAGGGTGTCGAGATACGCGATGCTCGATCCGATGTTCACCGAGCCGGTCTCGCAGGCCCCGAGCAGGTACTTGAAGCTGTCCACCGGGCGCTTCAGGAGGTCGCTGTACTCGATCATGCCCCGGTTGCCGTCGACGAGATCGCCCGTCAGCGTGAACAGGTTCAGGCTCTGCAGCGACGGCGGCAGCGCGGACATCATGCGGTTGTAGGCGAGGAGCTGGTACTGGGCGTCGACATGGAGCTGCGGCTCGATCGTGACGAGGCCCTTGCGGTAGCGGCGCGAGAAGTAGAAGCGCTCCACCTGCACGTGCGACATGACCTTCTTGAGGTCGCCGCTGTTCGCGGTCAGCAGGGCGTCGTAGATCTGCCTGCACCTATGGCAGAGATCGCCGTGCGAGAGATAGCGGGGAAGGGTTTCCCAGATGGCGGCCGCTTTTTCCGCGCCCATCAGCTTCTCGAGGAAGCCGCGGCGCTGCTCGGCCGGGATGAGAAGGATCGGATGGTCGCGCATGTCGCAGGGGACCCGCGCCGCGATGTCCTCCTCGGGGATCTTGGCGAAGTTCTGCACCGTCTCCTTCGGCTTGGAGTAGGTGTTGATGCCGATATTGCCTTTCGTGTAGCGCTCGACCGGGAAGACCCAGTTCAGCGTGTAGTTCGCGCCCTGCGTGTCCCGGCTGTAGCGTTCGAGGCCGCCCATGAGCGCCTGGACGATGGAGCTCTTCGCGCTGCCGTTCGGGCCGTGAAGCAGCACGAGCTTGTTGTTGATGCCCTGGCGTGAAAACGTCCTCAGCGAGCGGTAGATGGCCTCCTGGACCGCCTCCTGCCCCACGACCTTGGGGCCCACGCCGTCGACGGGCTCGTCGAAAACCTTGAAGCGGAAATGGCCCGGCTCGATCTCCTCGCGGCCGTGGTGGTCCATCATGTCCGCCAGGTATTTGGCGGAGCCGCGGAGCTGCTCGGCGGGCCGCTCGCCCACGAGCGCGATGTACTCGTCGAAGGAGAGTATCCGGCGGTTCGCCTCGAAATCCTTTCGAACTGCGCTATCGATCAGGCCCAGGACTTCCTGAGCGGACACCGGCGAAGCGGGACGCCCTTGCGAGGTAGCCATGACTCAAGAGTAGCACGAAAGGGCCAGGCAAAGCTGTACCGGCGGCGGGCCTGCTAGCGGCGTTTACGGCGGTTTCCGGAGCGCTTTCCCTTGGCTTTGCCGCTCTTGCGGGTCGTCTTCTCGAAGACCAGGCGGGGATTCGCGGGGTCGATCAAAGGTTGAGCGGCCGAGTTCAGATCCTTCAGGGTCGCGATATGCTGGATGAACGCGTCACGCATCACGATCCCGTGGTCGAGCTGGAACCGATCCTTGGGAATCTGCGCCATGACCCAGCCCAGGTCGTCGCCCCCGTTGGCCAGGAAGTCGATGGTCGCAAGGACGTACGTGCGGTCGTCCTTCACGGTTTCCCATTGGCCGTTGCGAAGCACCTCGGCGCGGAGCAGGCGGTCGACCTCCCAGGTCTCGATCCTCCGGTCGCCGTTCAGATCGGTGGCCGGGGCGTCGACGCTCGTGTCCACGAGCTTCAGGCGCAGGCCCGAAACCGACGGGAAGCCCCGGGATCCGCTCTCGGCCACCCTCAGCAGGAGCTTCAGCTGCTTGCCCGTCAGCTTGATCGTGGAAACCAAGTTGTCGAAGGGCAGGCTGCGGAACACGTCGCCGTAGGTGACTTCGCCTTCCGGGATCGGGGCGCGGATGCCGCCCGAGTTCACCAGCGCGACATCGGCTTTTCCGGCGGCGCGAAGCGAGTCGGCGACCAGGTTTCCGAGCGGCGACTCCTTGAACCGCTCGTGCTCGATCATGCGCGCGGCCTTGCCGACGACGCGCTTCTTGGCCTGCTCGGCGGCGGCGAAAGCCGGAGCGAGCACCGCCTGGGTGGCGTCGTCGATCTGGATGCGCTTTCCGTGGAAAACGGGCGTGACAAGAGAGCCGCGTCCCTTTTCGCCGGCGGGTCGATCCCCGTCGCAGTCCCCCTGGTTCCTGAACACGGCGGCGCAGACGGGGATGGGGCCCTCGATGCGGGTGCGGTCCCTCAAGAGCTTTCCGCTCCGCCGGTCGAGGGTCAGGTAGATCAGGTTGAAGTAGCGCGCGAACGCTCCGCCCTCGACCACGGGGACGCCGGCGACCCAATGGTGGACGATCTGGTGGCTGTGACCGGCGACCACGGCGTCGACCGTGCCTTCGGGAAGCGAGCGCAGGAGCTTGACCATCTCGTCGTCGGCTCCGCAAGGGCTCTGCCTGTCCGTGGGCTTCCTGAGCGCGACGCCGTCGTAGGCGGGGCCCGAGCCGCACTTGATCCCCACGTGGGAGGTGACCACGATGACGTTCGCGCCCTCGAAGCGGAGCTTGCCAGCCTCGCGGATCGTGGCCTCGCGCAGGTCCCCGAACGAGAGGTCCTTCACGTAGTCGCCGCGCGTGGTTCTCGGGGTGTCCTGCGTGCTCAGGCCGATCACGCCGATCTTGATGTTCCCGATGGTCATCATCTTGGAGGGGAAGGTGTTCGGCAGGTCAGCGAGCTTGCCGGTCGCCTTGTCGAAGACGTTCGCCGCGAGGTACGGATACTTCGCCTCGCGCATGCGGGCCTTGAGCGCGCCCAGCACGTCCGACGTTCCCTCGGTTTCGGGGCCGAAGTCGAACTCGTGGTTGCCGATCGCCGCCGCGTTCAGGCCCGTCTGGTTGAAGAAGGTCACCATCGGCGCGCCCTTCTGGATGTTGCTCTCGATGCTGCCTTGGAACTCGTCGCCCCCGTCGAGCCAGATCAGGCGCGGGCCGAACTGCTCGCGCAGGATCCGGACGTACGAAGCCAGCAGCGTCGCCCCGCCGGCCTCGTAGGTGACCGATTGGGACGGGTCGGCTTCCTTCGACTTCAGCTTCAGCGGCCCGAGCGCGCCGTGAAGGTCGTTGGTGCCGAGGATCACGATCGTCTCGAGGCCCGGCTCGGCGAGCGTGTTCTGGATCTCCTCGGGAAGGTGCGGCTGGGTGGCGCACGATGCGCCGGCGACAGCGAGGGTAACGGCAACGAAGCTCAAGAGGCGTCTGATCATCTGTTCATTTGTCGCACCCGGCGGAAGGC
>CAYZKI010000058.1:0-8414 GCA_964478745.1 uncultured Bacteriovoracaceae bacterium | reverse complement strand
GTCAACGAGTTGACCTCGTCCGCGCGCGCTTCTTCGATAGACGCCATAGGGGGAAGTCTTTAAAATCGGAACAGATCGGTTCGGGATCCACGGAACAGGATCCCTTCACTTTCTGGAGAACTCACTATGCGCAGGATGCGCGACCACTGGTATTACCTCCTGCTCGGCGTTCCCGCCGCGGCCGTCACTTTCGGAATCCAGTACTACGTGAAGAAGCACTCCGGCTCCGCGGCTCCCGCGGAAACCGCTGAAATCGCGTCGACCGCCGGGGATCACGGCGCCGGCGACCCGGACGAGAAGCACGCGGCCGCGAAGCTGCCCGATCCCGCCAAGATCGCGCGCAGGGTGGCGCGCAAGGCCGACGATCATGACGACGCGGAGGCCCCTCACGGCTCGCTCCGGTTCAAGACGGTCCCCGCGCGCGCACTTTTCGAAGCGAGCGAGCCTCGTCCCGCCGACAACGGGGTCTGCCGCTCGATCGAGTACCGCGGCGAGGGCCCGGTGTTCTCGAACTACCGGCAGCACGAGTGGGACCGCGTCCTGACGCAGTTCCGCGAGGTGAAGACCGCTCTCATCGAATGGGTCGAAAAGCGCCGCACCGACTTCCCGGAGAAGACCGCGGGACTGATGATCCGCCAGATCGAGCGAACCCGTATCCAGCGCCCGCCGGCGCTCGAGGAGCCGGACCTCACCTGGCGCGGAATCGGAGTCTTGAGCCAGACCTACAAGGGCGAGCCACTGATTCGCCTCGGCGGAGGGATGATCCAGCTCGCGCAGAAGTATCCCGCCCGCGCGAAGTTCGAGCTCGCGCGCCTCGTCGCGCAAAGCTGGTCGCCCTGCGAGATGCAGAAGCTCGAGATCGGCGGAGCCTGGGACCCGCTCATGAAATGCCTGGGCGTTCAGGACCAGGGCTGCGACGTCGGGACCTACTCGGAATCCGGCTGGGCGGTCTCGTCGACGATCGCCGCGGCCGTTGCCGAGCCGGGCTGCAGGCTTCCGGCGTTCGAGGACGCGACCGCCGCGAACTGCCTGAAGGCGATCCCGCTGCCGCCCCACCATGCCTCGATACCGCCCAAGAGATCTTTCATCGCCAACGCGGAGGTGAAGTAAAATGAAGGCCTCGTTGAACCGTTTCACCTTCGTCTCCGCGGCGCTGGCCGTGACCGCCTCCTCATGCATGAGCATGCAGGGAGGGGGAACCTTCGATCAGATCGCGGGCGCGCTGTCGTCCCCGATCGTCGAGGGCTACATCGAGTTCCCCGGTCCGCAGGCGAAATGGGCCGGGCCCCA
Organism: uncultured Bacteriovoracaceae bacterium; assembly: GCA_964478745.1. Lineage (GTDB taxonomy): Bacteria > Bdellovibrionota > UBA1018 > UBA1018 > UBA1018 > CAYZKI01. The sequence continues at coordinate 7,124 of CAYZKI010000058.1, read as the reverse complement.
GGGTTTCGTCATGCACGTCGACGCGAAGGGCACCGGGCTCGCGAGGCTTTCGGTCGTTCCGGCGATCCTGGGCGTGCAGAGCGCGCCGGCGCCTGGCCCCGACTCGGGTCCGAACCGCGTGCTCGCCTCGGCGGGCAACGGCGTCACCTCGGAGAGCGCGCGCCAGTATCTGGCGAACCTCGCGTCCTCGCTCAGCCAGCCCGAGCAGTCGTTCCGCGGCTGCCTGTCCCCGGTGCGCGTCCGGTTGATCCGCGCGAACGGCGCGCTGATCGAGCGCCAGGGCTGCCGCGGGCAGGGCGGCTGGGCCAAGGTCGCGAGCGAGACCGCGAACCGCTTCATCACCGCGCACGTTCACGGGCCGAACGCGCCATTGACCTCGACGGTCGCCGCGGAAATCGAGCAGTAAGCTTTCTGAATCGGGATTCTTGCCGGGGAAGAGCGGGAAAATTGGAGAACCCGTCCATGGGTTCGGCTTCCCCCTCCGTGGCTTGATGTTCTTGATTCTAAGGAAATCTAAGGCGCTGTCACGACGCGATGCGGCCTAAATCGAATTTTTTTTCGACTCGGGGCTCAGTTCCACTGAACCGGAACCTGGGTGACCTTGTCCTGATCCTCGGAGCGTCGGATCTTCACGAAGCCGTTCTGCCTTCCGTACTGGAAAATGTCGCGCGTCACGCGCACGTCCTGCAGGCAGTAATCGATGATCTTCTGGATCTGGCCCTGCTTCCACCATTCGACCGCCAAAAGGCCGTCGGCTGACTTTCCGGCGTTCAAAGTGCCCTGCGCCACGTGCTCGAGCTTGAGGAATCGCTGCCGGGTCAGGGCCTCGAGGTCGTACATGATGTCGAAAACGTCGAGTTTCTTGGGATCAAGACCGTAGGGAGCCATGACCGCCAGGTCGAATCCGCGGATGTTGTAGCCGACGACGAGCCTTTCCTCGCAGAGCTCGATCAGGGCCTTGAGCTCGTTCTCGCGGAAGGAAAGGAACTGATCCGTCTTGCTGTCGTAGGCACAGGCGACCGAGATCCCCAGCTTGTCGACGTGCTCCCAGCCGCCGACGTCCTGGACCAGGCGCTGGGTCTCGACGTCGATCACCAGGAAATGGCGGTGCTTCAGGAAAAGGCTCGAAGGGATGACGTCCTCGGAAAACGGCACGCAGCCGCTATGACGCCAGAATGAGGCGTTGAGCTTGATGCGCGTTGCGGAGGAAGGAGCGGAAGACACCGCTTTCTGTCTTCGCTCGAAAGTTTTTCGGTTGTCAAGCGCACGGGGCCGGATGCATTTTGGCTAGGTGAACAGTTCCGCGGCGGCCGACCATCTTCAGAAGCACTTTTCCAATTATCTCGAAAATCTGAAGAAGCTCGTGAGGATTCCGAGCGTCAGTTTCGAGGGATTTCCGGCTGATCAGGTGCGCAAGAGCGCGGAAGCCGTGGCCGCGATGATGAAGGAAACGGCTCTCGAGAACGTCCAGATCCTGGAAGTTCCGGGCGCGCATCCCTACGTCTATGGCGAATGGCTCAGGGCGCCAGGAAAGCCGACGCTGCTCCTCTATGCCCATCATGACGTGCAGCCTCCGGGGCGCGAGGAGCTCTGGAAGACGAAGCCGTTCGAGCCCGTGATCGCGGAAGGCCCGGGGGGCCCGCGCCTGTACGGCCGCGGCACCGCGGACGACAAGGCCGGCGTCATCGTCCATCTGGCAGCCATCGATTCCTGGCTCAAGACCGAGGGCAGGCTTCCGGTGAACGTGAAGGTGGTCATCGAAGGGGAGGAGGAGATCGGAAGCTCCCATCTCCCGAAGTTTCTTTCCACCTATCGCGAGAAGCTCGACGCGGACGTCCTGGTGCTCACCGACACGACCAACTTCGACTGCGGGGTTCCGGCGCTCACCGTCGCCCTCCGGGGACTCGTCGGCCTCGAGGTCGAGGTGCGGGCGTTGAGCAAAACCGTGCACTCCGGGATGTGGGGCGGGCCGCTGCCCGACCCGGCCATGGCGCTTTCGAAGATGCTCGCGGCTCTCGTCGATGACTGCGGACAGATCGCCATTCCGGGCGTGCTCGACCAGGTTCGCCCGATCTCGCCGAAAGAGCTGGCCGAGTTCTCGAAGATTCCCTTTGTCGAGAAGGAGTTCCGCGCCCAGGCGGGAGTCATCCCCGGCGCGGAGCTGCTTCCCTGGAACCGCCCGGGAGAGCGGATATCCCCGGTCGTCCAGACTTTCCGCGTGCCGAGCCTCACGGTGAACGCGATCCAGGCCTCATCGCGCAAGCAGGCGGGCAACATCATCAACGACACGGCCTGGGCCAAGGTCACGATCCGGCTCGTGCCGGACATGGACCCCGATTTCGTCCTCGGGAAGCTCGAGGGTTTCCTGAGGGAAAGGACGCCCTGGGGCCTCGAAACCCGCATCAAGGTCGAAGCCGCGAATGGCGCCTGGGCCACCGAGCCCAGCGGCCCCGCGTTCGAGGCCGCGAACCGCGCCCTCGAGAAGGGCTATGGCAGGGCCCCCTTGAAGATCGGCTGCGGCGGCAGCATTCCCTTCGTCAAACCTTTCGCCGACGCCCTCGGAGGCGCACCCGCGCTTCTGGTCGGCGTCGAGGATCCTTACACCAACGCACATGGCGAGAACGAAAGCCTCCTGGTGAGCGATCTGGAGAAAGCCTGCTTGAGCCAGGTTTTCCTTTTCGCAGAAATCGCGGGCGCCGTCTCGGCGGGAGATTCCAGATGACCCAGATCGAACAGACTTTGCGCGGGCAGCGCGATCATTGGCACGAGATCACGGAGCGCGTCTCGCGCATCCCGAGCCACGAGCTTCCTCCGGAGGCGCCCAAGCGCATCCTGCTTTTCGGGCTGGGAAGCAGCCACTTCGCGGCGAAGCTGACCGCGTACGCGCTGATGCGCGACCGCTCTCGCCCGCGGCTGCCCGCCGTCGCGTGCTCGAGCCTCGGGGTGGGAAGCGAGGTCATCCCGACCAAAGGTGACTGGGCGTTCGCCTTCAGTCATCGCGGCACGAGCAAGGCGACGCTGCAGGCGATCGAGGCCTGCGACCGCGCCGGCGCGTTCACCTTTCTCGTCTGCGGCCAGGGCGTCGAGGGCCCCGAAGGCGCGCGCTTCACTCTGCCCACCACTCCGCTCGAGAAAGTCGAGCCGCACACGGACTCGGTGACCGGAGCGATCTGCGCGGTCACCACGCTCTTGATCGGGGCGAAGGCGGTCGAGGAGTGGGATGCTCTCCGCAGCATCGGCGACCCCGACCTGGACGTGTTCTGCCGCCGCGCCGGCAAGGGACCGCAAGTATTGCTCGGAGAGTGGGAAGGGGAGTGGCTCGCCCGCGAAGGCGCGCTGAAGCTCATGGAAATGGCGAGGCTTCCCGTGCGCGCCTATGGCAGCGAGGAGTTCTTCCACGGCCCCAGGCACAGCGTCGCGCCTGACGACGCCATCTGGCACGTGGCCCTGGCCAAGGACCCGCGCGCCGACGAGATCCGCGCCGCGCACCGGATCGCCGTCATCGGAAGCAGCCCTCTGGCTTGGGTTCCCGCTCTGGTCGAGCTGCAGTGGCTCGCGCTCGCGGTCGCGACCAACCGGGGCGTCGATCCTGACCTGAAGGCCTGAGCCTACTCGAGTCCCAGCGTGGGCTGGAGCGACGGCGGGAGCGTGGGCTTCACGGGCGCCGCGGTGTCAGCCGAGGCGCCGATCTCCTCGAACTCCCCGGTCAGCCTGACCACGCTGCTGCCGTAGCGGCCGAGGTGGGTGGACGCTTTCTCGTACGCGTCTTGCGCGCTCTTGAGCTGCTTTCCGACCTGCTGGAAGCGATCGTCGAAATTCTCGAAGTGCTTGCGCGCTTTCTTCACGTCCTCGATCGTCTTCTCCACGCCGCGGGCCATCTCGTAATATTCCTGCGCCATCGCCACCGACCGGAGCGCGATCGAGAGCGTGTTCGGCGACACCGGGAAGACCTTCAGCTTCGAGAGCGTCTCGAAAAGCGCGCCGTTGCGGATCACCTCGAAGTAGAGCGTCTCGGATGGCAGGAAGAGGAGCGCCATGTCCGAGGTGCCGTGCTCCGGCTTGATGTACTTCTCGGCGATCGACTTCGCCTGCCTGCGCATCTCCTCGCTCAGCGTCTTGCGCGCGGCCTCGAGCTGCGCCGGATCCTGCGAATCGTTGAACAACGGGAGGATCTGCTCGCGCGGGAACTTGCTGTCGATCGGGAGGATCTGCTTGGCGAGCCGGACGATCGCGTCCACGCGCTCGGTCGAGCCCGGCGTGATCGCGAACTGCAGCTCGAAGGAGCCGGCGGGGAGGAAGTCCGCGAGCAGGCGCTCGAGGGTGGCTTCGCCGAATCCTCCGCGCAGATGCGGCAATTTCAATAAGTTGTTCAGGTCCGAGATCGACTGGCCGACGGTGTTCAGGGACTGAAGCTTCAGCTCGGCGGCCTGCAGGTGCAGCTGCACCTTCTCGAAGTGCTTGAAGCCTTCCTTGAGGTTCTCGTTGAGCTTGCTCTCGACGTTTTTCCCGATCGTCTCGAGGCGGGCCCCGACCTGCTGCTCGAGGGACTGGAATTTCGTCTCGAGTGCGGCGGTCGTCTTCAGCAGTCCACCTTGAAGCTCCTGGCGGTTCTGCCCGAGGGTGCGCTCGATGCGCTCCTGGGTCTCGAGGAAGTGCCGTCCGAGCTTCTCCAGAACGGAGTCCCGGATCTCGGAGGAGTTCCGGGTCGAGCGGTCATTTAAATCGAGAAGGGGCCTCTGCAGGCTGGAAACGATCTGGGCGCGAAGCCAGAGAAAGCCGGCCGCCAGGCCACCAACCAGCACAAACCCCAATAATCCAGCGAAGATGACCGCGTTAGACGTCATGAAGGGAAAACCTTACAGGGCTCCTTGCTTGATGGCAAAAGCCTTTTGGTTCCCATTGCCTGACAATCTTGGTCGTAGTAGGGTCTGCCGATCATGTCTCGCAAGCCGTACGCTAGCATCCGAGTTTTTCAGAATCCTCACCTGGAGGCGCTGACGCATGTTCATCCGATCACGCCGCTGGTGTTCTGGGTTCCGGTGATCGGCTACCTCCTTTATCGCTCCGTGGTCGTGCACGAATTCAGCGCGGTCGCGATCCTGTCGATGGCGGGAGCGGGCCTGTTCGTCTGGACGCTTGCCGAGTATCTGCTTCACCGCTTCGTCTTCCACTACGAAGGCAACAACGCGGTGACGAAGCGGATTCACTTTCTCATTCACGGACTTCACCATGACGACCCGGCCGATCCGACGCGCCTGGTGATGCCGCCCGCCGGCGGAGCGCCCATCGCGTTCGGGCTTTATCTGCTCTTTCGTCTCTTCATGGGACCGGCCTGGGTGGATCCGTTCTTCGCGTTCTTTCTCGTCGGTTACCTCTGCTACGACTACATCCACTTCGCGACCCATCACTTCCGTCCGCGCACCCGCGTCGGGAAGTTCCTCAAGCAGCATCACATGCTCCATCATTTCGCCGAGCATGGCAGTCGCTGGGGCGTGAGCTCGCCGATCTGGGACTACGTCTTCGGGACTCTCGAGGAGAATCGCCCGGTCCGGCAGGGAACTCGAAGCTCGTAAGCCATGGGCCGCAAGATCTTCTCCCTTCTCGTCGCGGCGGCCTTCTTCTACCTGATCTCCCCGCTGCTTCTTCCCGTGGTCATGGGCGGGATCCTGGCTATTCTCTTCTTCCCGTGGCTCGAAAAGCTCGAACGCCGAAAGTTCTCGACCCCTCTGGCATCGGCGCTGCTCACGTTCGGGATCACGCTGGTCGTCCTGCTGCCCGCTTCGGTCCTGACCTTCCTGGGCGCGAAGGCCGGCATCGAGCAGCTTCGCGCGTTCAAGGACGCGCCTAAAGCCTACGGTTCCTCCTGGGCCGAGCAGATCCTGATGTCCGATCGCTTCCGGCCCTTCATGGAGCGCTTTTCCGGGTGGTTCCCGAACGGGATGGAAGAGCTCACGCAGATGCTGCACGACATCTCGGGCGCGATCGGCGTGAAGCTCGGCGAGATCCTGGGCCTGCTCGCCACCCAGCTTCCTTCCGTCGTGATGGCCATTGCCATCATCGTCGTCAGTATCTATTTCTTCCTCGTCGACGGGCGGAAGCTCGTTTACTTCGTCAGGCGCCACTCGGTCTGGGGCCCGCTGCAGACGGATCAGATCCTGACCACGTTCGAGATGACTTGCCGCTCGGTGTTCCTCGCGTCGGTGGTCTCCGGCGGCATCCAGGCGCTTTTCGAGACGATCGTCTGCGTCGCGGTGGGCGTGCCGAATCCGCTGCTGATCGGCCTGCTGGTGTTCCTGGGATCGTTCATCCCGGTGGTGGGCTCGGCGCCCATCACGTTCGGCATAGCGATCTACCAGTTTCTCATCGGCAACACGGCGACCGGAGTGATCCTGCTCATCGCGGCGATCGTCGTCAGCGTGATCGACAACGTGGTCCGCCCCGCCTTCCTGAAGGGCTCGGCGAACCTGCATCCGCTGCTCGCTTTCGTCGCGGCCTTCGGAGGCCTGCAGACCCTCGGATTTTCCGGCATCTTCCTAGGGCCGATCGTCGCGGCCGTGTTCGTCATCACGCTCCAGATCATCACCTCGGACGAAGAGGCCGAAGTGGTCGTGTCGCCTCCGCCGCAAGCCTGAGGGCCCAAGGCCCGCTCAGGCGACGTCCCGCTGCTTGGGCGAGGGCGCGTCGGTGCGGACGGGGACCTGCGACGGGTCGAAGCTCAGCAGCAGGCTCGAGAGGTCCTCGGCGTGCTCCTCCTCCTTGGCCAGGATCTCTTCCATGAGCCGGCGCGACGTGCTGTCGCGATCCCCCAGGAACTGGATGATCTCGCGGTAGGAGTCGATCGCGATCCGTTCGGCGATCAGGTCTTCCTCGATCATCTCGACCAGCGTGTCGCCCTCCTTGAATTCGGCGTGGCTGCGCGAGGTCAGCGTATCGGGGTGCAGGATGGGCGTGCCGCCGAGCTGGCGGATGCGCAAGGCGATCTGGTCGGCGTGCTGCTGCTCCTCATTCGCATGCTCGAGGAATTCCTCCTTCGCGATCGGCGCCTGGAAGCCGTCGGCCATGTAGTAGTGGAGGCGATAGCGCAGGGTGCAGACGATCTCGGTGGCGAGCGCCTCGTTCAGGAT
>CAYZKI010000057.1:4468-12420 GCA_964478745.1 uncultured Bacteriovoracaceae bacterium | reverse complement strand
TTGTTTGATAATTCAAACCCCGGAAAAACGATTCGTGGGTATGTCGTTTGCTCCTGATTCCGCGCAGGAGCTACTCAAATGAACAAGAACATGAACTATCGCAACAATCTTTCCTTCAATCGCTTTGGCAGCCTCGCGGTGCTCGTGGCAGGCGGCTATTTCGCATGGCAGAACCGTTTCAAGATCCAGCGCTTTCTCGAGTCGTACGGCATCCGCACTCCGTGGCTGAACGACAACGTCAGCGACACCGTGCGTTCCGGCATCTCGAAAGTCGCGGGCAAGATCGATCGTGAAACCGGCAATCGCCCGGGCGATCAGTCGATCGAGCACAAGACTTCCCGCGCAGTCTGATCCGAGCGGAGTGAAGTGAAGCGAAACGAAACGATGACGAGGGCCTTCCGGTGATCCGGCGGGCCCTCTCATTTCAGGCCGCTCAGAGACAGGCCGGGAACTGGTAAGAGCCGTTCACGGGGCCGCCGCCAGCCGTGAGCGTGGCGGTTTCCGTGATCGTCTGGCCGAACTCATCCGTCAGCTGGAACGTGTAGGGCTGCGACGGCGGAGTGCTGGCCGAGAAGGAGAGCTCGAAAGAGTTGTCCAGGAGGCGGGTCATGCCGTAGCTCTCGGTCCCGTTGAGCATCACCACCTTCGCGATGCGGTTGAGGTGGTTCGTGAAGCGCATGCGGACGTAGTAGGAATTGCTCGCCGCGAGCAGCTCCATCTTGATGTTGCCGGTCACGGGACAGGGAACCCGGTTGTAGGTGATCGGCACGGAGCCCGTGGCGCCGCCCGAGATCGTCGCGAGCGTTCCCGAGTAGAGATCGAAGGCCGCGCTGCCGTTGCAGCTGTAGCAGATCTCCGCGACCTGGACGACGGCGCTTCCGGTGGGGCCCGCGAGCTCGTAACAGGAGCCGCAACCCATGCTGTCGGCGTAGAGGGCGGGCATGACCGCCGCCCCGAACGTTCCGCTGACCGTCCCGTTCAGGCTCACCCCGCAGGTGCCCTGATAGGAAGGGTTGGTGGTGAAGGTCATGGCCGCGCTCGAGGTCTGCGAGCGGTCCACCTTGCAGCCCGAGGCCGGGACAGTCACGCTGTTGACTTCGAGCTCGCCCCGGCAGGAAGCCACCAGGAGAGAAGCCAGGAGGATCTTCGCGAGAGCGGAGCTGGTTCGCATGGGTCCAGTGTCTCAAACCATCCGCGCCTTGAAAAGGCGGAGCGGCCCGGCGGGCCGGACCGGCGTCAGCCGCCTGACGCCCTTAAGCTTCGGGCGCGCTTTCTCGACAAGCATAAGGTGACACTCTGGATCGTCGGCGTCTCAATCGCGCTTCTGCTCTTCGGCCTCCTGATCCGCGACCGGTTTTTCTCGAAGGACAACATCCTCCGGAACTTCCCCGTCGTCGGACATCTCCGCTACCTGCTCATCGAGGTGGGGCCGGAGCTCAGGCAGTACATCGTCGCGAACAACCGCGAGGAGGCGCCCTTCAACCGCGAGGAGCGCGAGTGGGTCTATCGCTCGGCGCGCGGCGAGAACAACTACTTCGGCTTCGGCACGGACGACCAGATCTACACGATCGGCTATCCCATCATCAAACACGCGGTCTTTCCGTTCGGGGACGTGGCCTTCGCGGGCTCCGTGCACGACAAGTCGACGGACATCCCGTGCGCGAAGGCGCTCGGCGAGTTCCATGACCGCCCGAAGACGTGGCGCCCCGGCTCGATCGTGAACATCTCGGCCATGAGCTTCGGCTCGCTTTCGGGCAACGCCATCGAGGCGCTCAACCGCGGCGCGAAGATGGCGGGCTGCTACCACAACACGGGCGAAGGCGGCATTTCGCCGCACCACGGCCACGGCGCGGACGTCATCTACCAGATCGGTACGGGCAAGTTCGGCTGCCGCGACCTCGAGGGGAACTTCTCGATCGAGAAGCTCCAGGAGAACCTCGCGCGGCATCCCTACGTCCGCGGCATCGAGATCAAGCTTTCGCAGGGCGCGAAGCCCGGCAAGGGCGGAGTGCTTCCCGGCCGGAAGGTGACGGCCGAGATCGCCCGCATCCGCGGCGTCGAGCAGGGCAAGGATTGCATCAGCCCGAACTCGCACCGCGAGTTCGACACCGTGAAGAGGATGGTCGCCTTCATCGAGCACATCGCGGCCGAGACCGGCCTGCCGGTCGGCATCAAGTCCGCCGTCGGGCACATGGAGTTCTGGAAGGAGCTCGCGGCGGAGATGCGCTCGAGCGGCCGCGGGCCGGACTGGATCACGATCGACGGCGGCGAAGGGGGGACCGGCGCCGCCCCGCTGACGTTCGCCGATCACGTCTCGCTGCCTTTCAAGGTGGGCTTCACCCGGGTTTACCGGACCTTCCTCGACGAGAAGATGGCCGATCGGGTGGTGTGGATCGGCAGCGGGAAGCTCGGCTTCCCCGACCGCGCCATCGTGGCCATGGCCATGGGCGCCGACATGATCAACATCGCGCGCGAGGCGATGCTCTCGATCGGCTGCATCCAGGCGCAGAAGTGCGACACCGACCACTGTCCGGCCGGCGTCGCCACGCAGAACCCGTACCTGGCCAAGGGCCTGTTACCCCAGGTCCAGTCGCTGCGGTTCGCGCGCTTCTGTCAGTCGCTCCGGAACGAGATCCTCGCCGTCACGCACGCGTGCGGCTACGAGCACCCTTCGCAGTTCACGGGGCGCGACATCGAGTTCGCGACGGGCCCGGCGTCGTTCAAGCCCCTCGACGAGGTTTTCGGTTACTGCGTGAGGCGCCCCTGGGCCGGAATCCCGGGCTGGGGGAAGCAGAAGACCGCGACTGAAATCCTCCGCGCGGCATGAGGCCGGCTCACGACTTCACGATCCCGTCGCGGAACGCGTTCTCGAAGGTGATCCAGGTGCGGATATCCTGCTCATCGAGCCCCTCGGAGCGCAGGACGTCCTCGAGGATCCGCAGCCGGCGATCGAAGTGCCCGCGCAGGATCGGCGCGATCGCGGTGTGCGCGTCCGCGGGCGCTTTGCCCGAGTAGGTGGGCCGCGCCCCGAAGGCGCGCAGCAGGAACTCCGACTGGTTCGCGGCGATGTGGTCGAGGTCCTTGCCGTCGAAGAAGAAGCCGACCAGCGTGTCGCCGGACATCACGTCGTAGAACTTGCGAACGATCTCGCGGAGCCGCTTCTCGCTCCCGATATTCGCGTAAAGCCTGACGAGCTCGGGCTTAGTAAGCTTGAGCACGGGCCTGGATCCAGGTGTAGAAGAAGACCGCGTCCGGATCGTCCTTCAGGCGCGCGAGCTCTTTCTTCATCTCGGAGATGATCTCGGGCGTGACCTTGCCCGCCTTCATCAGGCCCGGCGCGCCCGAAAGCAGCAGCTCGGTCCAGTACTCGATGAACTCGGCCCGCTTCTTGGGGCTGCGGTTGTCCAGGTGATGGGTCTTCACCTGCGTGGTCACGTCCTGGAAGCCCGCCGCGAGAAGGTAGTTGGCGAGCTTGGCGCCGACGAAAGGATCGCCCTTGAGCGTCCACTGATGGTCGTTGAAGGCGAACCAGTACTGGAGGGTGGCCGGGCTGTAAGGATGGACGAAGAACGTCGCGTTCAGGACCTCGCAGCAGAAAATCACGCCGTTCGGGCGGATCACCCGGCGGACCTCGCGAAGGATCTCGACGGGCTCCTGGACGTGCTCGAGGAACCAGCACAGGAACGCGCCGTCGAAGCTGTTGTCCTTGAACGGGAGGCTGAGCGCGTCGGCGACCTGGACGTCGACCTGTCCGGAGCGGATGACCGGCGCCAGCCTTTTCTCGGCCGCGGTGACCTGCTCTTTCGAGGCATCGACGCCGCTGATCTTCAGATGGGGGAAGCGCTCGAGGAGAATCTCGGTCTGGGCGCCGACGCCCATGCCGACTTCGAGGATGCGGGTCTGCTGGGTGAAGTCGATGGTGTCGTAGACGGAAGGGGAGAGGAAGCGCGCCTGCTTGTACAGGCGGTTTTGCTCCTCAGGGGAAAAGCCGTGCAGATAGCCTTCGGCTACGCCCGACTTTTTCCCCTGACGAGCCATAAGTCACGAACGATCAGGCGCCGGCGCCGAAGTCGCGATCCATGACCGTCTTGCGGCCTTCGCGCTTGGCGTTCTCGACGGCCTGGTCACAGAGCTGGCGAATGCGATCCGAGAGCACGCCCATCACGGCGGCAGACGTGTTCATGCCGGACTTGGTGCGGATGTAGTTCTTCAGCTTCGAAGCGACCACGAGAACTTCGCCGCCGCTTCCGCCTTCATTGGTTTCGTTTTCAGACATGAGTGATTCCTCCATTGAGTTTCGAATTTCGAAAGTTCTTAATTCACGTCGAGAAGCTCGACGTCAAACACGAGAGTCGCGTTCGGGGGGATCGGGCCGCCCGGGGTGCCGCGCTCGCCGTATCCCATCTGCGGCGGGATCGTGAGCTTGCGCTTGCCGCCGACTTTCATGCCGGCGACGCCCTGGTCCCAGCCCTTGATGACCTGGCCCGCGCCCAGCGAGAAGCTGAACGGCTGGCCACGGTCGACCGAGGAGTCGAACTTGGTGCCGTTGGTGAGCCAGCCGGTGTAGTGCACGGAAACCGTCTTGCCGGAAACCGCTTCGGCGCCGGTGCCGACCTTGATGTCCTTGATCTTGAGCTCGGTCACGTCCGCGGTTTTTTCCATCTTTTCCTTCTTTTTCTTCTTCTTTTCCTTCTTCTCAGCCTTGGGAGTTTCCTCGACCTGAGGCTTTTGACCGCCGTCGGACGTCGCCGCCGTAGGAGCTTCTTCCGCAAGCGCGCTCGGTGAGAAAGTCATCGGCGCAGCCAGGGCGAGAGCCATGAGAATCGCCAGGTTATGAGTCAGTTGCATGTAACGCTCTCCTTATTAGCCGCTAAGATTGCACAGCTTTTTGGGATTGGCGAAGGGGAATTTCGTGACGCACTAGCGCCGAGGCGCGAGTTTTTTCACCCACGCGGCATCCACGCCGGTCAGGTTCGGAATGATGTGATGCGCAGGGGAAACGTCCTGATTGAAATGATTCGTGCAGGTGACCGCGACGACCGTCGCGCCCGCGGCCAGCGCCGAGGCGATGCCCGCCTCGGAATCCTCGAAGATCAGCGTCGCGGAGGCGGGGGTCTTGAGCAGCTCGAGCGCCCGGAGATATCCGTCCGGCGCGGGCTTGCTGCGCGGATAATCCTCCGCGCCCAGGACGAAGCGGAAACAGGAAAGGACGCCGAGCTTCGTCAGCGCCCACTGGATGTCGGAGCGCTGCGAGCCGGAGACGAGCGCGAGCGGGAAGCTCGCCGACAGGGCGTGAATGGCGGCGACGCTGCCGGGAACGACGCTGAGGCTTTCTTCGATCGACTTCCGGTACTCGTGCAACGCCGTCTTGAGCGCGACGTCGCGCGAGACGGGCAGGGAGTACTTCGAGACGAGGTAGTCCATGGCCGTCTCCCAGGTACGCCCGGTCACGTATCGCGCGTCGTCGCCGTCGATGCCCACCCCCCAGGAAGCGAAGCACCTGCTCAGCGTTTCCGCGGCGTTTTTCTCGGTATCGATAATGGTCCCGTCGAGGTCGAAGAGAATGGCCTGAAACACGCCTGCAGTATAACGTTAGATACGTATGACCGCACTCCCATTCGTCCTTGGCGCGCTTTGCGTGCTTTCCCTGGCCTATCGCTACTACAGCGGCTTCATCGCCGCGAAGGTTTTGAGCCTCGATGAAAGCCGGCAGACGCCCGCCTACGCGCTCGCCGACGGCCACAACTACGTCCCGACCAACCGCTGGATCCTGTTCGGCCACCACTTCGCCGCGATCACGGGAGCGGGCCCCCTGATCGGCCCGGTCCTCGCGGCGCAGTTCGGCTTTCTTCCGGGCTTCCTCTGGCTGCTGATCGGCGTCGTGATCGGCGGCGCGGTCCACGACTTCGTGATCCTGGTCGGGAGCGTCCGTCATCAGGGGCGCAGCATCGGGCAGATCGCGCAGGAGGAAATGGGTCCCTGGGCCGGCAGGATCACCGCGCTCGCCATCCTGTTCATCGTGATCATCGCGCTCGCCGGCCTGGGCGTGGCCGTCGTCAACGCGCTCCAGGAAAGCGCCTGGGGAACGTTCACGATCGCGACCACGATCCCCGTCGCCTTCCTCATGGGCGCGTACATGCATCGCATCCGGCCCGGGGGGTACCTCGAGGCGACGATCTTCGGGGTGATCTGCCTGGTCCTGGCGGTGGTGCTCGGGAAGCCCGTCGCCGAGAGCTCGATCGGGTCCTGGTTCGTGCTTTCGCGCGGCCAGATCATCGTGGCCATCGCGGCCTACGGCTTCATCGCGAGCGTGCTCCCGGTCTGGCTGCTGCTCTGCCCGCGCGACTACCTTTCGAGCTTCATGAAGCTCGGCACGATCGCCGCCCTGACGATCGCGGTGATCATCGTGAACCCGACGCTTCACATGCCCATGCTGACCGAATACGTCTCGGGCGGCGGCCCGATCGTGCCCGGGAAGCTCTTCCCGTTCGTCTTCATCACGATCGCCTGCGGGGCGATTTCCGGCTTCCACGCGCTCATCTCGTCGGGAACCACGCCGAAGATTATCATGAACGAGAAGGACACGCGCTTCATCGGCTACGGAGCGATGCTTTGCGAGTCGTGGGTGGGCCTCACCGCGCTGATCGCCTCGGCCGCGCTCATGCCGGCGGACTACTTCGCGATCAACGTGACGCCCGAGAAGTTCAGCGAGCTCGGCATGGCGATGGTCAACCTGCCCGAGCTTTCGGCCGAAGTGGGGGAGAACGTCGCGGGACGCCCCGGCGGCGCGGTCTCACTCGCGGTGGGGATGGCGCAGATCCTTTCGGCCGTCCCGGGCCTGAACACGCTCATGGCGTACTGGTACCACTTCGCCATCCTGTTCGAGGCGCTGTTCATCCTGACCACGATCGACACCGGCACGCGCGTGGCGCGCTTCCTCGTGCAGGAGTTCTTCGGGCGCCTGAAGCCCTCGTGGGGAAGGCCCGACTGGCTTCCCGGCACGCTGCTGGCCACCTCGCTCGTGGTGCTCGGCTGGGCGAGCTTCATCTGGACCGGGACGATCTCGACGATCTGGCCGATGTTCGGGATCGCGAACCAGCTTCTCGCGTCGATCGCCCTCGTGATCGGCACCACGCTCCTGTTCACCTGGGGCAAGGGGCGCTACGCGTGGGTAACGCTCGCGCCTCTCTGCTTCGTCGCGACCACGACGACGATCGCCGGCGTGCAGAGCATCTTCCAGAACTTCCTGCCGCTCGCCGCGCAGGGCAAGCCGGTCGTCGCGTACCTGAACTCGGCCGTCACGGTGTTCATGATCCTGTCCCTGCTCGCGATGATCGCGATCGGCGTCCGCAGGTGGCTCGCCGAGGCTAAGCCCGTGGCCCCGTCGCTCGGCTGAGGGCGGCCTGTCGCATGCAGGGTTGGGCCACATGCTCGACCAAATCATGCACAGGAATCTGGTGACTCTGGAGCCCCATGCGCCCGTCAGCGAGGCGGCCCGCTTGATGGCCGATCGCGACGTGGGCTGCGTGGTCGTCCTGAACGCGAACGGAAAGCCGCGCGGGATCATCACCGACCGCGACATCGTGGTCCGCTGTATCGCCAGGAACATCGACGTCTGGGACACGACCGTCGAGAACATCGTGTCGGAGGAGCTGGCCACCTGCCGGGTGGACGACGGGATCTTCGACTGCATCGAGAAGATGCGCGAAGCCGGCGTTCGAAGGATGCCGGTCGTCGACAAGAAGGGACATGCCGTCGGCATCGTCTCCTTCGGCGACCTGCTGGCGTTCCTCAGCCGGGAGTTCTACGACCTGACCCGCGAGACCACGCCCGAAGCGCCGGTCTCGAGGGCCGCGTAACGCTCACTCGGAGCCGAGCGGATCGGGCGGGACCTCGGAGCTCGGGCCGCCGCTTTCGGAGCTGCCCATTTCCTGGAGGCGTTTCAGGATGTC
>CAYZKI010000057.1:0-4458 GCA_964478745.1 uncultured Bacteriovoracaceae bacterium | reverse complement strand
GGTTGCCGCTCACGGGCTCGAGGTCGTCGGTAATTCGACAAACCATGGCCTGGCAGCGGATCTGCGCCGGGAACCAGCCGCGCGGGTCGAGCGCGAGCTGGATGCGGTCGCCGGCCTTGAGGCGCAGCGAGCTCTGGTTCTCGGTGGAGATCAGGACGCCGTTCGGGCTGATGTCCCGCAGGCTGAACACGACGGGATCGCTTTCCTCGTCGATCAACGCGATCACGTTGAGCGGAAAGCTCTGGATCTTCGGATTCGAGGGGATCCGCGGGTACTTGCGGATGTAATCGGTGGGGAAGAACCCGTGCTTCATGATGCGCGCGCGGACTTCCTTCTGCGTGGGCTCGTCGAGCCTGAGCCGCAGGGCCATGTGCTCCGAGTACAGCGTGTACTCGCGCATGATGTAGCCGGAGGTCTCGAAGCCGTAGTGGTCGAGCGACGCGATCTGGACCTTGAGTTGCGCCTGCTTTCCGAAGTGCTGGTTCGCGTTCAAGGGTCCCCACGGCAGGCCTGAGACCCCGAAGAGCGACACGTTCTTTCGGCTGAACTCCAGCTTGTGCTCGCCGCAAACCATGGAGAGCTGTCCCTTGATGAAGACAGGCTGGAGGACGGGTTGAAGCATCTTAAAGAAAGGTTAACACCACTTCGAGCGTTTTGGGAAAGAGCTCGAAATGGGCGTCGGGGCGCGTGGAAATGGTGCCCCAGAGCTTGCCGTCCGCGCGCGCCAGTTTCATGACGACCTTGTCGCCCTTGTGGTTGGCCACGACGATCTCGACGGGCGCGCCCCCGCGGCCGCCCGCTTCGAAGCGCTTGCGGATCGAGGCGGACTCGGCGCCGTCGTCGACGAACTTCTTGATGCGCGCGTGGCTCAGCTGATCGACCAGGAACTGGGCATCCTTCTTCAGCTTCCTGTGCTTTCGATCCGTCCACGTTTCGCCTTCGCGCTGAGCGTAGAACGGCGCTTTGCCTCCGCCCTTGATCTCGATCTCGAAGACGTCGTCGCTGCCGAAGGTCGGGAAGGTCTGCCTGCGCAGGTACTCGAAGTTCTCCAGATGCGAGAGCATCTGGAGCGCCGCGCCTTTCACCTTATAGGTGCGTCCGGGGCTCAGCGTCGGAAGGACCGCGTAGGCCTCGGCGTGCTCGGTCGGGCTGCCGATGCGGACTTCGCCCGCGTCCCAGCGCAGCGCGAACCGGGGAGGCTCGAGACCGAACGAGGCGGCAGGGCCCTTCGGCGCCTCCTCGGAGATCGAGAGCGTCCGGAGCGTATCGAGCAGGTGCCGGATGTAGGGACCGTTCGCCTTGCGGTCGATGAGGTCGTGCGGACCCGAGGTGAGCTCCCAGTCCATCTTGTCGGGCCCGACCCACTTCATGTGCGCGGACCAGGCATCGCCCGTCGTCGGATCGGATTTGACGAGGGTGAGCTCGCGCACCGCTTCGAAATCGAACTGCATCAGTCTCTGCCCGGAGGGCAGCGCCGCGCCGGAAGGGGCATCGGACTTCCGTGTGCAGCCCGTCATCGCCGGGGCGAGCGCGAGGAGGCAGAGCATGGCCAGCGCGAGAAAATCCGGAAAAAACTTCGAGAACCTGGCGCACTGAGAGTATCGCATCGCGGTTTGACATCTTAGGAACGCGTCGTTACCGTTGCAAGCGATATGTCGATCTGGAATCTCATCGTTGCCGGCGGATTCGCGATGTATCCGCTCCTTCTCTGCTCGCTCATCACCTGGGTCGTCATTTTCGAAAGGCTCTGGAGTTACCGGAAACTCGACTCCGGCCTTCACGCGTTCCATCTCGAGGCGATCAACACCCTGCTTCGCGGCGATCGGGATGCGCTCCGCGCGCTCTGTCAGCGCAATCCGGAGATCCCGACCTCGCGCCTCGTCCAGCTCGCGCTCGAGCGCCAGGCGTCGAAGGACGCGCGCCTTCGCTGGCACTGGGCCGAAGCCGTCGAGCGCCGCCGCCAGATGATCAACCAGGAGCTGCGGCGGAATTTCTGGATGCTGGGAACCATCGGCAGCGCGGCGCCGTTCATCGGCCTCTTCGGAACGGTGATCGGGATCCTCGGCGCGTTCCGCAACATGGCGCAGACGGGATCGGGCGGATTCAACGTGGTCGCGGGCGCCATCTCCGAGGCGCTGATCGCGACCGCGGCGGGCATCGTGGTCGCCGTGATCGCGGTCCTCGCGTTCAACTCCTTTCAAACGCGCTGGTCCGCGCTCGTGCTGGTGGTGAAGGTCCACACGCAGGAGCTCGTCGAGATGCTCGACGAGAACGGATCCGGCCAGCCGATTCCTGCCGAATGGAAGCGCGGGGCGGAAACCCGTGGCACTTAAGACGATCTCCACCCCGGGCGGGGGCGCGCACGACGACGACGACTCCGGCGCGGAGATCATGTCGGAGATCAATATCACTCCGCTCGTCGACGTGTTCCTCGTTCTCCTCATCATTTTCATGGTCACGACCTCGGTCATGTCCCAGATGGGCGTGAACGTGAACCTTCCGCAGGCCAGCCAGCAGACTTCGAGCTCGCAGCCTGACGGCGTGATCGTGACCCTGCTTCCGGGAGGCGCGCTCAAGCTGAACGGGCAGGCGCTTCCGAGCGGGGACCTCGTGGCGTTCGAGGCGGCGATCAAGAAGCTCTTCGATCAGACCACCTCCCGGCTCGTCATCCTGGAAGGGGACCGCCAGGCCTTCCTGGGCTCCGCGATTTCCGTCATGGATCACGCCAAGAAGGCCGGCGCGCAGAGCTTCGCGATCGCGACTTCGCCCGAAGAATCCAAATAACGGCCTTTTTCGCGCCCCGTGGTTCCTCCCGGGAACCGCAAGACTTCGAAACCCCAGGGCTATCAGTATTGCTGATTGGATCGGGGTTGAACGAATAATTCGACGTGCTGACCTCCCTTGCTTAAAACGCCAGTCAGAAAGTGACCCGGCGACCTGAAGCCCGCTCCTCCCAGGTACTTCCCCCCAAGACCCGGCGGGCCCTGGTCGCGAAACCAAACAAGGAGTTCCCCCATGTTCCCGAATTTCTCGAAAATGACCGTTTCCGCTCTCGCGCTGATCGCCCTCTCGGGCATCTCGGCCGAAGCCCGCCCCACCCGCGCCCCCATCCTGACCGCCGATCTGAAGATCGTCAGCCTCGACAGCAAGCTCGGCTATGACGCCGACCGCGCGAATGTCGAGCTCGATCAGGGCAAACAACAGATCACTCTGACCTTGTCGCAGGATTGGTCCTGTCCTCCGGGCATGTTCTGCGCCACGGTGATGCCGCCTGTCCGTGTCTTCACCGCTCCCGTCACGCAGACGCTGAACGACTGCGGCTCGACCGTGTACGTCGCTGAAGTCGATCAGCGCCCGGTCGACGGCGCTCTCACCCGCATTACCCTTCAGGACAACCGCTCCCGCATGTGCCGTGACCTCCGCGAGCCCACGGAAGTGTCTCTCGAGACCGCGATCTGGGATCGCAGACTTGGCCGCGAGGTCAAGACCTTCTACGAGTTCACCGGCAAGGACCTGATCAGCAAGTCCCCGGTCAACCCCCCCAGCCACGGCGGCACCTACGAAGCCGTCCTCGACACCTTCAAGGTGGATAAGAAGCTCCTCCGTGGCGCACCGATCCACAACGCCCGCGTGGAAGTCTCGCACGCCAGCAACACGGCGACGCTCGTGATCAACTACAATCCCTGCGCCGCCCCGGGCTCCCTGTGCATGGCCATCTCGGCCGAGTTCCGCGCCGAGCTTCCGATCGTTTCCCGCAAGACGATCGGCTGCGGCACCACGGAAATCGTCGCAAGCGAAGACCTGCGCCCCGCGGACGGGAACTTCGAGGAGCTCCGGATCCTCGATCACCGCACCCGCATCTGCGAGGACATGCCGCTGAACATGACCGAAGTCAGGTTCACCACGGAAACCGCCGGAATGAGCGGCGCCGTCGTGAAGACCCGGTCGACCCTCGCGGGCTCTGTTTTCGTTCGCAAGTAGTGCCAGTCCCGGCACGGGGCGAGAGCTCCGGGCCGGGTTTGTCCAACCATCCCTAACCGATACAGGAGTTTTCCATGTTCGCCCCCATGTTCCGTTCGTTCACCGTTTCCGTTCTGACCGCCGCCGCGCTCTTCGGTGCCACCGCCGAAGCCCGCTCCATCAAGGCTTTCGAAGTCGTCGATCTCGAGGTTGTCAGCCTCGACGCCCAGCTGAACCTCGATCCGGCCTCGGTCGTCGCCGAAGTCAATCACGCTAAGGGGACGCTCAAGGTCACCTTCACCGGCAAGATCCCGTGCACCCCGGATGGCCTGATCTGCGCCGCCGTGATGCCCGTCGTGACGACTTTCGAAGCGCCGATCATCGATACCTACGGAAGCTGCGGCTCGGTCGTTTACGTCGCCGAGAAGGACCAGCGCCCCGTCGACGGCGAGCTGACCCGCATCACCCACATCGACTACCACGCCTCGCACATCCTGG
>CAYZKI010000056.1:10321-12442 GCA_964478745.1 uncultured Bacteriovoracaceae bacterium | reverse complement strand
TGCCGGAACAGCGGACACTCAGAAAATCCATCTCGATCAGCGGTATCGGCCTCCATTCGGGCAAGCCTGCGACGATCACGTTGAAGCCCGGGCTGCCGAATCAGGGAATCGTTTTCGTCCGCAGCGATCTCGTCGCCTCCGGCGCCCAGGCTCTTCCTTCCATCGGCGAGGGCATCAAAGCCGTCGTCCAGAACGTCGTCAGCACCCAGCTCGCCACGACTCTCGGCCGCGGCCGGGTGACGGTCAGCACGGTCGAGCACGTTCTCGCCGCCCTCCAAGGCATGGGCGTCGACAACGCGGTTTGCGAAGTGGACGGTCCCGAAGTTCCGATCCTGGACGGAAGCTCCATTCAATTCTGCGATGCGATCCGTAGGGCCGGCACCCGCGCCCAGCGCGCGCCGCAGGCGTACGTGGTTCTCCGCAAGCGCGTCGAGCTTCGCGTCGGCGAGAAGTGGGCGCTCGCGGAGCCCTGCGATCGCCTCCAGATCCACGCTTCGGTCGAGTGGGACCATCCCTCGATCGGCTACCAGACCTTCCATTACGACGAAGAGGAAACCTCCTTCGCCGACGAGCTCGCGGCAGCGCGCACCTTCTGCATGCTGAAGGACGTCGAGGCGATGAAGAAGATGGGCCTGGCGCTCGGCGGCTCGCTCGAGAACGCCGTTGTCCTCGATCAGAGCTCGGTTTTGAACCCGGGCGGGTTCCGCTTCCCGGACGAGATCGTCCGGCACAAGGTTCTCGACGCCCTCGGCGACTTCAAGCTCGCCGGCATGCCGATCAAGGCTTCGATCCGTCTCCACCGCGCGGGCCACGACCTGCACAGCCAGCTCCTTGCCGCGATCTTCGCGGATCCCTCGAACTACGAGATCGTCGATACCGATCTCGTCGAGCGCGGCGAATCCGAGCGCCTGGTCGCCGCGAGCGCCGTCTGATCGCCTCCGGGCGGGATGACGCGGTGAATGCGGAAAAATTGGACTTCCCGGGTCGGGTCGTCGACTCACGGCCTCGCGGAGCCCGCGTAAACCAGGGCTGAGCCGCCTCTTCACGGCTCGGTCGTTGCAATTGCCTCCTGCAGTTGGAGGTCATCCTATATGAAGAAGATTCTTACTTTGGCTCTCTCCGCGGTTCTCTCCGTTTCCTACCTGGTTTCCTCGCCCTTCGCGTACGCTGAAACGACGGGCTCGACCACCGCTTCCGAGCGCGACATCGAGTCGGGCTATCTGCCCAGCGAGATCGTCGGCTTCAAGCCCCAGTTCGGGGTCCTCGCGTTCAACACTTCCGCCACCGATCCTGACGTGGATGACTCGACCACCCGCGCGGCTTACGGCGCGACCGTCGACTTCAAGCTGAACGCCTGGGAGAGCCTGGGATACACGGGCCTGTCCACGGGCTTCATCTTCTCGAAGATCGGCTCCCCGGGCGCCGGCTTCTTCGGCGGAGGTGGAGACCTCGATGCCGACTCGCACCTGTTCCTGATCCCGGCCAATCTCAAGCTCGGGTGGAACCTCGGTGAGGCGGTTCGCCTTTCGATCCATGGCGGTGCGAACGCGATGTATCGCTCCAACGTTCTCGCGGTGCGCGTGGGCGAAGCGAATACGGACAAGTGGAACTTCTATCCGAACGTCGGCGCGGACCTCGAGTTCGCGCTCGGAAAAGGCATCGGCCTGATCATCCGCCCGGACCTCATGCTCACTCCGGGTAATGACCTGGGCATGGTGACCGCGGGTCTGAACATCTTCGGCTGATCCGAAGCTCAAGTCCGAGAGTCTGGAACACGTGGGCGCCTCATCCTCGCGGGTGAGGCGCCCACGATCATTTTAGTGTAGTGATTTCAATATTTTAAGCGACAATTTGACAGCCCGCGGGCCGCGCCCATTTTTTTGTTCGGGAGACGGGCGGAGAAGCTCGTTTCTCGAAAAACCACAATAACCAGATCGTTTGTTGGAAAGGGGGAACGTAGCATGACGCCAACTCTTCAACTCACTTATCCGGTCGCGGTGTTCCTCACCGCGCTCGTCCTGAACGCTTCGGCATTGAGTTAGGTCAAACGAATCTCAAGGAGGTGATTCAATGACGACCGCATTCCATTTCAAAGGTTTTCAGGCGAACGACGAGCTTTCG
>CAYZKI010000056.1:2504-10311 GCA_964478745.1 uncultured Bacteriovoracaceae bacterium | reverse complement strand
GATCCGGAGAGCTCGGGCCGGCCAAATCCGTTTGACAGGCTCGCGTTCGAGCACATTTTCTGAATTAGAAAAAGAATAGACGCGAATCAGTAAGCAAGGAGGAACACACCATGAACAAGAACAGGGCGCTATCACTCTGGCGAAGCGGCTTCGGACCGCTCACGGAGCTTACTCAGGAGATGGACCGGCTCTTCACCAGCCGATGGGACGATAATTGGGACGATGTCCGCGGCGACGTCCGCTCATGGAGCCCGGCCTGCGAGGTGGAGGAAGCCAAGGACCACTACCTGGTCACCCTCGAGGTGCCCGGCATCCCGAAGGACCAGATCAAGATCGAAGTGGTCGATCACCAGCTCATCGTTTCCGGCGAGCGCCGCCAGGAGAAGAAGACGACGAGCGCCGAGGGCGACTCCTGGTACACCGAGCGCAAGTTCGGCAGGTTCCAGCGGAGCTTCGCGCTTCCTCAGGGCGTGAACGCCGAGCGGGTGGAGGCCGACTACAGCGACGGCATGCTCCGGCTGTACGTGCCGAAGGCCGAGAGCGCGAAGCCCCGCCAGATCAGGATCGGCGAGCGCAGCCCGACCGGCGGCGGATTCTTCGGCAAGCTGCTCGGCCAGGAAAAGCCGGAGAAGGCGGCTTCCTGAGCTGAAGGTCGCGGCGCAAGGCGGGAAACAAGACGGGGCTTCCGATGGAACGATCTATCGGGAGCCCTTCTTGATCTCGTGAGTCGCCGAACTCACTGGCCAATGTAGTCGCTCTCTCCCTAGAGCGGCGCCTTTACGCAATTAAGCACATAACGAACAGGCACTTTCAGAGTGTCTTCGCGAACGCTTCGCTCAACGTCGAATTGAAACAGGACTTCCACTTTCGCTCGATTGTCCGCATCTCGCCAATCCTTCATTATGAAATGCACGCCAAGCTGTCGGCCCGTCACCTGATTAGTAGCGGTCCACAGGTGAAACCAGTTGAGATAGTAGTCATTAGGCGAGTGCATTGAAGGAAGAAACTTCGTTGGCTCAATATAGCCGTCATAATTCAGCTTGAGAGTGGCGCTGCCGAAGTCCGCGTGAGCGACGTAGTTGTCCGAGAGGACGACGTTCATTTCATACTCGCGAAACTCGAACTGAGCTTGTACCGCCACCTGCTCCTGAGCGCCCGTGCGCACGTTGGACTCATAGCGGAAACCGTGGCAGGTCAGGTCGCGCATTCCAAACGTTTCGCGAAAGTCAGAAGTACTCACGGCGTAGTTCGTGGGCCCTTCCACGCCCAACAAGCTCAAAAGCTCGTGACCGACCAGTGAAAGTCCCACCGCTCCGTCATACAAGTAACGAGAGTGCGCATAGGATGCCAAATCCAAGCTCACTGCAACCTCTCCTCGCTCAGGGAAGTTCAACGCGTAAATCTCCGCTTGATCGACCGCTGAGATCGGAGCCTGGTGTAAGACGCGAATCCGCCTTTTCGGTTCCGCTTTGAAACGGGAAATCAAATCCGCAAGCTGCGATAGAGTCTGTCGATCAACTATCGCGGTCTGGCCTGAATACGGGTCGCGAAAGGAAACCCCCTCAGCGGGGCCGTCGAAAATACGACGAGCAAGCTTTGAGTAGAACGCGTCCGCGCTCTTGAGGAACTGATTCCTCATTTTGTTCTCGGAGTACCGATTGAACGCTCGATAAGTTCTGGATTTCTTATCGATGAGTTTCGCGCGCCAAAGAACGCGATCGATGCTTCCGCCACCCCCATCAACGCCCCCTTTTCCAAATGCGCTTGCGTTCGTGATCAGAAGGCCCGCCAAAACTCCGATCAAAACCCTTCCAAAGTGATCTGTTCTCATTCTCGAAATTTCCTTCTTGGCTGGTGGGTCTATGCGCGGTGCGCCATCAATAACAGATCTATTTACTTAAATTAAGAACCAAAGTATTTACATAGATGTAAATTAATTAAATACTTGGAATTACGATGAAAAAATCACTTTTTGAGTACGAGAGCTATAAGGAGTACGTGCGAGATTGGACCAAATCGCTTCCGAAGCAAGGCTACGGCACGTTTCAAAGGATAGCGAAACATCTGGGCGTGAGCTCGGTTTCAGTCAGCCACGTGTTCAATGGGCCTCGTGATATCAACCTCGAACAGGCGCTCGAACTCGCCGAGTTTCTGGGACTGGCCGCGCTTGAGTCCGAGTACTTCCAGATACTTGTTCAACGAGAACGCGCCGGAACTCACAAATTGAGAACAAGGCTTTCAGAAAAACTCGCTGAACTCAGAAATCGCGCCCACGAACTCAAAGAAAGGCTCCCGCAAGACAAGACTCTCGACGAAGCTTCGCGTCCGCAGTTTTACTCGAGCTGGTATTACAGCGGCATTCGTTTGCTCACTTCGATCGAGGGCTATCAAAGCATCAGTACGATCGCTGAACGTGTGAATCTTTCACCAAGCCGCGTACGCGAAATCATCGACTTTCTTCTCAAGCACGGCCTGTGTGTTGAGAATGCAGGAAAAATTCAAATAGGCCCTGCTCGCACCCATCTCGAGTCGAGCTCGCCGCTGGTCAGTCGGCACCATTCGAATTGGCGCATTAAAGCCATGCAAAACATGGAAGATCTGAAGCCCCATGAGCTCTTTTACACAGGCCCTATGGCTCTTTCGCTCGATGCGATGACAGAGATCCGCGCCGACCTAGTCGCGCTCATTGAACGCACCGTCAAGAAGGTAGGCCCTTCGCGAAGTGAGACGCTAGCTTGCCTGAACATCGATTGGTTTTCAGTCGACGATTAAGCGTCTATCGGGCGAAGCAGGCACGATGCCGTGCGGAGACTCGGCCTCGTGCAGACGCTCGGCGGGCCCTCGCCCTGCGGGCGCGCCTGCGGCGCGTGCGAATTGGCCATCCTGGCCAATTCGTGAACCCACGAACTCGCTGACGCTCGTGCGCTAGGCTTCGCCTCCCCACCACGCCGTCAAACAAGAAATCCTCTCCCCCTATTTTTAAATAATTAAACAAATGGGTTTTTGAGGGAGCCCAAGGCGAGTTCCCATTCGCCGTACGTCTGCGAGCGCGAAAGTACGGACAGGCGAAGGCTCCGTGATCCCCGAACGCAGTCGAAGTCCCAGACGAAGCGAATGGGTGTCTGAGCTCTTGGGTTTCCTCAAAAACCCATTTGTTTAATTATTTAAGAATAGGGGGAGAGGATTTCTTGTTGGTCGGGGCGGCGGGATTCGAACCCACGACCCCTTGCACCCCATGCAAGTGCGCTAGCCAGGCTGCGCTACGCCCCGACCGATTGGGAAGCCTCAGAAGTAACGGAACCCCCAGGCTTTTGCAACCCAACCCTGAGCTAAGGACCCGTTGCGGGTCGCTGGGACTTCTTCTTCGCCGCTTTCTTCTTCGGGGGCGTTTGGGTGCGGGGCGTTGTTTTCTTCGTCTGGCCCGGCGAGGGCTGCGAGGCGGTGGGGGCCGTCTTCTTGGGCGCTCCCGGCTTCTTCCGAGAGCTCGCTTTGACGTCGGTGGGCACCGTCTCGAGCGTCTCGACCAGGTCTTTTCCGATCGCTTCGAGCGACGAGTCCGGGTTCTCGATCCGGTTGCGAAGCTTCGAGGGGAGCTCGCGTCCGACCTCCAGGATGTCCGGGTTTTCCTCTTCCTCCACCCAGTGCCTGACCATCGGCCGCGCCAGGCCCTCGTCGGACAGGAAGTAGGGGTTCGGCAGCACGCCGCCGACGAGCGGCCTCCGCGGGCGAGGCACGATCCTGAGAATCTCGGCCAGCTGTCCGAGGTCGACGGTTCCCGAGAAAACCGTGTTCCGGTACTCCGGCGCGAGATCGAAACCCCAGCCGAAGCTGAAGATCCAGGGCTCGACTTCCACGCTTCCGGTGAAGTGCAGCCGCGACGCCCCGTCCGTCGCCCGGGACGTCTCGTAATAGGTGCCGACGTTCAGGCGTCCGCGAATCGCGCGCATGTCGATCCAGCGGTAGCTCGCCCCGAGTCTCGGCTGCAGGGTCATCCTCTCTCCCACCGCCACGTTCTGGTCGCGAAGCAGCGCCGAGCCGCTCTCGGGCCCGATGAATACGAGCGCCGTGGAGAACTTGAAGAAGCGGTTCGGCACCCAGCCCGTGCCGAGGTTGAAGCGCCAGGGCATCTTCATGGGCTGATAGAAGTTCGCGACCGCGGAGCTCGGGGCCGCGTCGAACTCGTAGGTTTCTCCCGGCGTGTAGCTCACGCCGAAGAACCAGCGCCGCGGAAACTGATAGATCGCGCCGACGCTCCAGCTCAGGCCCAGGTCTTCCCGTCCCTCGTCGTCGTTCAGGTCCTCGATCGCGCGCCCGACGATTCCCGAGACCCCGATGGCGAGCGCGTCGTCCCAGAACACGCGGCTCACCGAGAGCCGGTACTCGAGAAGCCGAAGGTCGGGCTCGATGGCCGGCCCGCCGGCGCCCACCTCGTACGGCTGGCCTTCGGCGCGCTGGGTCTGCTGGCTGACCGAGAAGCCCCAGGGATAGACCGCCGCGCCCAGCCCGAAGCTCCCGCGCGAGACGGGCGCGCTCATGTTCTGGACCTGGCCGTCGGCCGTCTCGACGCTCATGAGCTGAAGCCCGGCTCCGCCGAGCGACATGGAAAGCGCGGCAGGATTGTCCTGCGAGGCCGAGACCACCGAGTCGGAGATCGCCGACGGGGAGCCCGCCATGCCGATGGTTCTCAGGTCGCCCGTCACCGTGGTGGCAAGCCCGGTATAGCCGCGCGTGCGGCTGGCGTAGGGAAGGGTGTCCGCGGCTTGGAGGCGGGCCGGAAAGAGAACGAACGCGAAGGCGATGAGGATCGGGAGCCCGGGTCTGGAAAGCATGCCGCCCTCGAAGTTTAGCATCGACATCGCTCGATTGACATCCACGCCGTCGTTCCCGACTCTGGAAGAATGTGGATATTTCTTCGCCTGGCGTTCCTGATCGGTGGGGTCCTGGTGCGTTGCTATTCGCTGTTCAAGGCCCAGGGGGGCGAGCTGAGGCCGCTTTCCGGCGGGCGCCCGTACCGGTTCGAGCAGGGCACTCACAAGGGACGCATCGTCTCGACGACGCTCTCGATCGATTCACCGAGGCTTCCGCAGTTCCGGCTGGTCAAGGAAACCGCCATGGACCGGATGCTGAAATCCCTGGGGCTGGCCGCCGAGGTGCAGAGCGGAAACTTCGACTTCGACAGAAGAATTTACGTCGTATCCGACCAACCCGCGCTTCACGAGCTGCTTCGAACCGACCCCGAGGTCGCGAACGCCGCTCTCGCGCTGGCCAACGAGGGCTTTCTTCCCATTTGGTCGAACGGAAAGCAGCTTTGCGCGCGCTCGGACGGCGACCGCGCCCAAGCCGCCGGACAGGCCTCGAAGGACCTTCTCGCGCTCGAGCAGCGATTGCTTCAGGTCCGTGAGAGTCCCTTGGCGTTCGTCCGCGATCCGTTCTTCGCGAAAGCGGTGGCGCTGGAGCTCGTGGTCTTCGCGCTCGGCGGCTACGCGCTCAGCGGCGTCTTGGACCTGTGGAGCCGCACTTCGATCTACTTCGACTTCGGCGACGTGGTCCGGGCGGGCGTCAAAGTCGCGGTGCTCGGGTTCTTCGCTCTCGTACTGTTCGGAGCCTGGCTGCTCAGCGGGAGCTCCAGGTCCCGCGTGCTTTTCGCCGAGTACGGGATCGCGATCGTGCTTCTCGTGCCGGTCGCGGGCCTGCTGGCCGCGTCCGACCTGAATCGGGGACTCGATGTTTCGGCCTCGAGAGTCGTCGAAGCGACCGTGGCCGACACCTACACGCGCACCACCCGTTCCCGCAGGGGCGGCTCCCGCACGCATTACCACCTCGTGCTCGGCGGCCTTCAGCCCTACGTCGCCGGCCCCGCGCGGATCGAGGTCGAGCCCGCGATCTACACGAGCGCGCGGATCGGGAAGCCGATCTGGCTCACGGTCAGGAAGGGGTGGCTGGGCGTTCCGTGGATCGAGAACGTCGATGTCCGGGGGCCGATCGCTCAGTAGAGCGCGTCGAGCCAGACCAGCCACGACGGGCTCGCCTTGAAGAAGGAGGAGCTAGCGAAATCCGCGCGGCGCTCCTTGTAGTCGTCTTCGCTGGCCGGCAGCCAGATCGAGACCCCGCGGCGCTTTCCGGCGCCGACCGAGGCGGCGCCCGTCTGCTCGCGATCGTACTCGGTGCCGATCGAATAGTTCGCGATCGCCGAGTCGAGCGCGCGCTGGGTCTTCGTGATCGCGGCTTTCAGGGCCTTGGCGGCTTCCGTCGTCGCGCGCGTCTTCTGGGTCTCCTTCTTGAGGAGCGTCTGGACGTGAGCGAGGAAGACGCCGAGGTCCTGCGCCCCGCCTTCGTAGCCCGGGGTCTTCTGCGCGATGAACTGCAGGTCCATGACGCGAAGCCTGTCCTCGGCGAGATAGGCTGCGAGCGCGGCGCCGAGCGACTCGAGGGCGGGAGCGAGCGTGCGCTGGAGCTTCGCGCTATCGAGAGCGCTCGAGGTCAGGCTGCGGATCCCCTTCGGGTCGGCCTTGCCCTGGCTTCCGAGCCGCGGGTTCATCGATTCGCGGAAAACCTTCGGGATCATGCGCGCGAGAAGCTCGCTCTCGTCGGCGCGCGCGTCCTGCGCGCGCAGCCCTCCGAAGCGGCCGCTGTTCAGCTCGTGCATGATGCGCCGATAGGGAAGGCCGAGGAAGCGCTGGATCTGCGCGGAGCCGACGATGTAGCGCGCGTTCGGCGCGAGCTCGTTCGCGACTTCCACCATCTGCATCAGGCACGCGTCCGAGGCGTAGACGTCGACGGGCTTTCCGATGGCGCGCGACATGCGCGACAGGGACGCCTTGAGCGCCGGGATATCGAGGAACTGGCCCGAGCTCTGGTTGAAGGCGAGGCGGCCGGCCAGGGGCTCCGCGTTCTCGGTGGCGCCGTCCTTGTTCTCGTCGAGGTCGGCTGGCTCGAGGACGTTGCCGCCCTTGAGCTGCGTGAGGCGCGCGGGCGACTTCTTGGTGACCCAGCCGCGGCCGTGGCCCCAGACCACGACCATGTAGCGCTGCGAAGGGTAGTTCTTCACGGCCCAGTCCAGGAACTCCTGGAAGCGGCGCGCTTCGTTCTTGCCGTCCCTTTCCGGCAGGGTCTCGACGACCGGGGAGCGCACGATGCGCTCGTCGCGGCCGTCGAAGTCGGACTTCTGCTTCTGCGTGAAGACTTCAGGGGTCTGGAAGACGTGATAGCGGCGCAGCCCCGTCGGGCCGGCCGAGTCGAGCTGGACGACGAGATCGTTTCCGATCGTCGATCCCGCGCCCGTGGGCGTGGCCTGGTAGCCCGCCTCCATCTCGTAGAGATCCCAGAGGGCGTACGGAGCGAGGTCGTTGTCCGCCGACATGTAGACCAGGACCGTCCAGTCCTTGCTGCATTTCGAGCGCTGCGTGCGCTTCAGCCAGTCGGCGTAGGTATCCTTGCTCTCGTAGCTGAACTTGTGCCCGTTCGAGCGAACGAGCCCGGATGAGGACCATGCATCCCTGCACGAAGGGAGGTTCGCGGCCCATGCGGCGCCCGAAATAGCGTTGATCGCGAGTGCAATCGAAACGAAAATCAGGCGCCGCATGTTCCGTGTTCCTCTCTCTCAGGAAATCAGCGCGTCGTGCGCGTCGAATTCGCGGCCTTGATCAGGCCGTTGACGATGCGGGCAAGGGGCTGACCGCGCTCGGAAGCGCGGGAAGCTGCCTTCTGCCAGGATTCCGGGATCTCGCTCGTGCCGTTCCAGCGGGAGCCTTCGGTGCTGTTGCCGAGGAAGGCGTCGCCGACGGAGAGGGCTTCTTCGCCCTTCGGG
>CAYZKI010000056.1:0-2494 GCA_964478745.1 uncultured Bacteriovoracaceae bacterium | reverse complement strand
TGTACCACTCGCCGCCGATGATGTTGCCGCGAGCGTCGAGCTCGAGGTCGTACATGTACTCGACGGTACGCTTGGCGTCGTTGCGGGAGGAGTCGGTCGTGGCCTGGCTCGGGCTGGTCTCGACGATGTAGGTGATCTCCATCGCGATACCGACCACGTGCTTGGCTCTCGAATCGCGGTACTTCGCGAACTTGTCCTTGCGGTAGTCCGAGAGAGCGACCTTCGCGCCTTCGAGAGTGCGGGAGGTGTCGCCCGTCTCAGGATTGAAGTACGTGTAGGAGTAGCTGTAGACCGGCTGGTTCCACACTTCCATGTCGTAGGTCGCGTCGAGAACGAAGCTGCGCTTCGAGGCGCCGATCTGGTTCACGACGGCGAGATGCCACGCGCCGGGGTTCGTGTCGAGGCAGCTCTCGTCGAGGACGCGGCCGTTCGAATCCATCTTGGGATTCTTCACGTCGCAACGTCCGCCAATGAAGCGGCTCTCGGTCGGGACGTTCGCCCAGAGGAGCGAAGCCAGCGACTTGATGTCCGACGGGAAGAACTTGAGCGTGGTGCGGCCGTCGGCGGCGAGCACTTCGATCGCCTTCTTCGGGCGGGGGAGCATGTACGCGGCCGGTGCCCAGCCGTGGCAGATGCCCATCCAGGTTTCGACCTTGCCGCTGCTGTCGTAGTAGCTCTTGCCTTCGGCGATCATCTGCTTCGTCATGGTGAACGAGGTGTCGCCGACGAGGAGATCGTACTTCTCGGCGGGCGAGAGCATGTCGAGGTCGCTGGCCTTGCCGAGGTTCTTCAGGACGTAGTCGGTGTTCTTCTTCCAGTTCTCGACGCCGGGGAAGCTCGGGTCAGCGTAGCGCTTCGCGAGGATGCCGCTGTAGATCGCCCAGTAGTCGTCCGACCAGGGGGTTTCGTCGAGGGCAGCTTCCATGAGATTCGCGCGCTCGATCGCCGAAAGCGTCTTGTACGCGAGGCGATCCACGAGATCCGCCGGATCGTCGTTCGAGCCGAAGCCGGAGCGGCCCTGGAGGGCTTCCTTGCGGCTCTTCGCCTTGAGCTCGACGAACTGGTTGCCCTTCTGCTTGTCGAGGGGGAAGCGATGATCGTCCGTGACGACCTGACCGCTCGCGTTCTTCTTGGGAAGACGCTTGTTCATGAAAGCTTTGGGGTTGGACTGGAACTGCTGGAGTTCCGCTTTGACGTTCTGACCGGGGGCCGCTTCAGCGCCGGACGCGATGAACGCGGTCAGCACCAGAGCCGAAAAAAAGACGGGATTCATGGTTACACCTTCTCCAGGGAAAGGGGGAATGATTAATGCGTAGCGTCATATCAGTCCGGAAATCGACCGGCAAGGACGTTCTGGATAAAAACTTGGAATTTCTACTTTTGGTGTGTAACCGCTCCCGGCCGGGGGCGATTAGCGGGAATCGAGCAGGAGCTTCCGGCCGAGCCGTTCCTTGGGAACGTCGACGACGGAACGCTTCTGGGGCGCCATGGGGCGGCGGAAGGGCTTCCCGGAGGGTTTGAGCGGCTTGGCCTGCCTCGGAGGCCTCGAATCGCAGGTGCCGAAGTCCTCCCGGGGGGCGCCAGCGCCGGCAAGGCGCTCGGAGCGGTACTTCTGGAGGATCTCCCGGTGGCCGGGCTTGTTGGGCTGGAGGAGAGCCTGCTGGATCTTGCGGTCCTTCCACTCCTTGGCGACGAAAAGCGGCTTCCGGGTCATGGGGTCCATGCCCGTCCAGTACATGGCCGTGGCGAGGGTCATCGGAGTCGGGATGAAGGCCTGCACCTGTTGAAGGTTCCAGCCCTTATCCTTGAGGTAGTCGTTCACCTTCTCCATCTTCTCGTGGGTCGTGCCCGGGAAGCCTGAGATGAAGTACGGAACGACGTACTGCTCCTTGCCGGCCTCGGCCGAGACCTCCTCGAAGTAGCTCACGAACTCGTCGAAGTTCCTGAGCCCGGGCTTCTTCATGAGATGAAGGACTTCCTCGTCCAGGTGCTCGGGCGCCACCTTGAGGTGGCCGCCCACGTGGTGCGTGATCAGCTCGCGCATGTACTCCTGGCCCGCCTTCTGGTCCGCGAGCGAGATGTCGTAACGGAGCCCGGAGGCGATGTGGATCTTGCGGATGCCGGGGATCTTGCGGGCCTTGCGGAGCATCTCGACTTGCGGCGTGTGGTCGGTGTGGAGATGCGGGCAGACCTTGGGATGCACGCACGAGAGCTTGCGGCACTTGCTCTGGATCTCCGTGCTCTTGCAGCGGAGCTTGTACATGTTCGCCGTGGGGCCGCCGATGTCGCTGACGATTCCCTTGAAGCCGGGAACCTTGTTGAGCCCTTCGACCTCCTTGAGGAGGCTTTCCTCGGAGCGCGACTGGACGATGCGTCCCTGGTGCAGGGTGATCGCGCAGAAGCTGCAGCCGCCGAAGCAGCCGCGGGTCGAGTTCACCGAGAAGCGGATCATGTCGGCTGCGGGAATGCGTGCCTTGTAGGACGGATGCTGCTC
>CAYZKI010000055.1:0-12466 GCA_964478745.1 uncultured Bacteriovoracaceae bacterium | reverse complement strand
AGTCGGTGCCTCCCGAGACGCTCGCGGCGTTCTCGATCATCGCCGCGGCCGTGCGCGAATCGGTGCGCGTGCCGGTGGGCCTGAATCTCCTGAGAAACTGCGCTCTCCAAGTCCTGCCCGTCGCGGCCGTCACCGACTGCCGCTTCGTCCGCGTGAACGTCCTCTCCGGAGTGGCGGCCACCGACCAGGGCATCGTGGAGGGCAGGGCCGCCGAAGTGGCCAGGCTGCGCGCCTCGTTGCAGACGGAGCTGGCGATCTTCGCCGACGTCCACGTGAAGCACGCGAGAAGCCTTTCTTCCGACTCGCTCGCCCAGGCCATCGAGGAAACCTCGGGCAGGGGAGGCGCGGATGCCGTGATCGTGAGCGGCGCGACCACCGGCCGCGCCGTATCGCTCGACGCGCTGAAGGAAGCGGCGCCCGCCGCCCGCGCGGCCGGCGTGCCGCTGTACGCCGGAAGCGGCGCGACCGCCGACAACGTGGGCGCACTGATGAAGAGCGTGAACGGGGTGATCGTGAGCTCGGCGCTTCGCGCGCAAGGAAGGGCGGGGGCTCCGCTCGATCCGGCGCGCCTCAGGGCTTTCGCGAAGGCCTTCCGCTCGGCGGCGCGTGCGCCGTCGCGGCGAGGTACCGGCGCGAAGAAGAGGAAGAGCCGCGCGTGAAGCTCGGTCGGCTTCTCGAAAGACGCTTTCGAAGCCGTGCCTCCGCGAAGAAGAAAGCGCCGAAGCGCCAGGTCCGCCCGCGCGGTTCCTCGTGGAAGTTCCTCCGCGCGGGCGCCGTTTCGCCGCCCGCTCCGGTTCAGGAGCTCGTGCCCGCTTCACCCGCGCCGAGGCCCGTTCCTCAGCCCGTGCAGGCGGCCGTGCCTCCGGCTCCGAGGCCCGCCGCGCCCGCGGGACCTTATCCCGCTCCCTCGCGCGGGCTGACGGCGCGCGAGCTGCTGCGTCCCGACGAGCGCCTCAAGACGAGCATGGAAGGGTTCATTCTCGACCAGCGTTCCCCTCATACCCGAAAGGCTTATTCGAGAGACCTCAAGCGATTCTTGAAGTTCCTGATCGCGCGCGCGCTGCCTGACGGCGACCCGGGAACGATCACCCGCTCCGTGCTCATCGCGTACAAGGACTACCTGCTCGCCGAGGATCTCGAGCACACGACGATCGACCGTCACCTGGCCACGCTCCGGAGCTTCTTCCAGTGGCTCGTGGACGACGGGATCATCGAGAAGAGCCCGGCCGCCGGGGTCAGGTTCCTGAACCCGAAGCGCCTGTCGGCGACCGCCGGCCTGAGCGACGCCGAGGTCTGCAGGATGCTGGCGCTTCCCAACCTCCACCGCCGCACCGGCGCGCTTCACTACGCGGTGCTGATGGTCCTTTTCTACTGCGGGCTCCGGCGCTCGGAGCTCTGCGGCCTCCGGACCTCGAGCCTGGGCCACGAGCGCGGAACGCCCGTCATCCGGCTCCGGGGCAAAGGCAACGCCGAGCGCATCATCCCGCTGATCCCTCCGGTCTGGAGCGCCATCCGCCACTACGCCCGCATCACCTCCAAGGATCTATCGCTCGATCAGCCCTTGTTTTCCCCCGTCCGGAACAACCGGGGCCAGGGGGACACGAACAAGCCGATCGACCCGTCGATGGTCTTCTATATCGTCACCCGTTACGCCAAGGAGGCCGGGGTCGCTCACCGGGTATCCCCGCACTCGTGCAGGGCCACGGCCATCTCGAACGCCCGTGACCGGAACGTCCCTGACCGCGCGATCCAGGAATTCGCCGGGTGGATGTCCCCGAACATGATCACCCGCTACGACAAGCGCCGGACCAGCGTCGAAAATTCCGCCGCCAAATCAATCTCCTACGGACAGGGTGAGCGGCTGCTTCTGACAGTAGGACTGCCCGAAAACTCTGAGGTAGAATAGGAGACATGAAGCTCCTTCATCTTCTCGCTCTTGCCGCCGTCGTCTCCGCAACAAGCCACGCGCCCGCCGCCTTCGCGGGCGACGGGGTCGCCAAGATCAAGGTCACTCTGAAGCCCGCCGGGTCTTTCGTGGCCGAGTCCGCCGATCTGAAGGTCAGAGGGAAGGTGACCCGCTCCGGAAACCAGGTGACCGCGGAAGACATCATCCTCGACCTGGATACTCTCAAGACGGGCATTCCCCTCCGGGACAAGCACATGAAGGAGAAGTACCTCGAGACCGGAAAGCCCGAGTTCCGTTACGCGCAGCTGATGCGCGCCCAAGGGAGCGGCGGAAAGCTCGTCGGCGAGTTGAAGATTCACGGGGTTACGCAGAAGTTCGAGGGAACCTATGAGCTTTCGGGCGGCAAGTTCAACGGCACGTTCCCGCTGACCATCCCCGGCTTCAAGATCGAGGCCCCCCGGTACATGGGGGTCGGCGTGAAGGACGAGGTCCAGGTGGAGATCTCGATTCCCGAGTCCCTGGCCGGCCGGAGCCCGGCGAGCGTTCCCTCGAACACGAAGGCGAACCCCCGCCGCCGCTGAAGATATCCCAATTAAATCCGAGCGGAGCGGGGACTGCCGTGCTATGTTCTCGCCGCCGTGCTTTTTTACACGCAGATTAAGAAGGAGTTCTCGCACGCCAGCTGGCGGCGCGGACAGATCTACTTCCGCGAGGAACGCGTACGCGACGTTCGCCTCGACGGCGAGCTCATCGTCGGCAAGGTGCAGGGCACGGAGAAGTCTCCTTACGAAGCGGCGATCCAGACCGGACGCGGCACGATCCTGAACTCGAAGTGCTCGTGCCCGGCGCACCGGCAGTACGAGAGCCACTGCAAGCACGTCGCGGCGCTCGCCATCTGGACCGTCGAGCGCGGAAGCCTCCTGCGATCCGGAGCCGGCGGCGCCGAGCATGGGATCGCGGTTCGCGCGTCGAGCGGCACTCCTTCGCAGGGGAAGGACGAGGTGGTGCTGAAGGATCCGGTGCGCGCCATGGCCGACGTCCGCCTGAGAGCCCTTCTCAGGGCGCATCCCGTGCTCGCGGGCGCGCGCTTCGTGATCCGGCGGGACCTCCGCGCGGGATCGATCGAGGGAAGGGACTCGGCGGGCTACCCGTTCTCGATCCCGATCACCCTGGTCGAGGCCAATGCGCTGTCGAACTTCGTCGAGGCGCCCTCCGCGAGCCGCCCGACGGCGATCGCCGGCGAAGCCGTCCTCTACGTTCGCGGGCTGTTCCAGAGCAAGGTCTTCAACGCGCTCACCGCGGAAAGCGCCATCCGCTACGAAGACCCGGTCACTCACGCGCAGCATGTCCACACGCTTTCGTACCTGACCAGGCAACCCGAGCCCGGCATCTGGAAGACCACTCAGGGCGTGCTGCTCTACGTGCCGCCCGTTTCGCTCCAGACGAGCTCCGACACGAAGCCCATCAGCTTCATCCAGCACCTCGACACGCAGAAGATCATCTTCCAGGGCCCGGCGGCCGTCGACAACCTGGCCAAGTTCCTCACGCACCGGAACAAGAACGAGATCATCTTCGAGTCGGGCATCCACGTGCCCGTCGAGAACGCGCCGCTCAGGCTGGTCTCGCTCCATATCGGCGACAAGGTGCCGGGCGAGAACACGCGCCGCCTGAATTACGAGTTCGAAGGCGCAGGCATGCGCATCAACTCGGGCGACCTCGACGAGCTGGCGAAGTACGGCAAGCTCGGGAACGAGTACGTCTGGGTCGCCGACAGGATCTACAAGCTCGGCATCTCCTTCCCTGAGCTGAAGCGCTACTCGAACCGCAGCGGCATCGAGATCGAGGAAGGCGAACGGGCCGGCGGACCGCCGTCGGGCTTCGGCGCGGTCGCGGACGCGAGCGACAGCCCGCTGCATCCGCTCGCGGCCTACCGCCTGAGCCTCGAGCTCGGCGTCCAGAACCTGACCGTCGACGAGACCTGGGGCGACTTCCACGAGTGGCGCAAGACCTTCGAGAAGAAGCGCATCCCGACGCTTCCGAAGGTCGACTACGGCTTCGAGCTTCGCGAATACCAGAAGAACGGCTTGAGCTGGCTCTGGAGCCTCTACCACCGGGGAATCTCGGGGCTCCTCGCCGACGAGATGGGTCTCGGCAAGACCCACCAGGTGCTGGCGCTCCTCACGAGCGTGTACAAGGGCGCGAAGCCCAAGATCAAGCAGCCCTCGCTCGTCGTCGCTCCCACGTCGGTCATCTCGGCCTGGGCTCAGAAGCTCTCGAAGTACGACACGGGCCTCAAGTGGCACGTCTACCACGGCAGCGGGCGCAAGCTGCCGACCTCGGGCGCCGATCTCATCCTCACGACCTACGGCATCCTCCATCGCGAAGAGGCCCTTCGCGAGAAGGAGTGGCACATGGTCATCCTCGACGAGGCGCAGGCCATCAAGAACGCGGGCACCATCAGCTCGCGCGCGTCCCGCGCCCTGAAGGCGCGCTTCCGCATCGCCATGACCGGAACGCCGGTGGAGAACCACGCGGCGGATCTCTGGTCGCTGATGGAGTTCCTGCTGCCGGGGTACCTGGGCTCACTGGCGCGTTTCAAGCGCCTGTACGGGTGGGGCAGGGAGCTTCCGGCCGAGGCCCAGTCCCAATCGCTGAAGCGGATGATCTCGCCGTTCCTGCTCCGCCGGACCAAGTCGCAGGTCCTGACCGAGCTCCCGGAAAAGACCGAGGAGATCGTCCACTGCGAGATGACGGCCGAGCAGCGAAAGGCCTACCGCGACACGCTCAACGGAACCGAGGCGCGAAAGGCGCGCGACGACCTCAAAGCCGGCGGAAAGATCGACTACGCGAACATCCTGGCTCTCCTCACGCGCCTCAAGCAGATCTGCGACCATCCGAAGCTCGCGAGCCTCACGCAGGGCAAGATCAAGAAGCTCAAGTCGGTCGATCCCGCCGAGGGCGGGAAGTGGGACGCGTTCGAGGAGCTCGTCGAGGAGGCGCTGGGCTCGAATCTCAAGATCGTCGTCTTCACCCAGTACCTTTCCATGATGGACCTGATCGGGGCCCATCTCGAGTCGAAGGAGATCGGCTACACCGAGCTTCGCGGCGATACCGCCGACCGTGGAGCCCGTCTCGAGAAGTTCGCGTCCGACCCCGAGTGCAAGGTGTTCCTCTGCAGCCTTCTCGCCGGCGGACTCGGCATCGATCTCACCGCGGGCAGCGTGTGCATCCACTTCGACCGCTGGTGGAATCCCGCGAAGGAGAACCAGGCCACCGACCGCCTGCACCGCTTCGGTCAGACCCGCGGCGTCCAGGTCTTCAAGCTTCAGATTCCCGGCACGGTCGAGGACCGCATCGCCAGCATCATCGAGACGAAGAAGCAGCTCTCGGGCGCGCTCATCGAAGAGTCGTCTCTCGGCCTGAAGGCGTTCTCGCGCAAGGATCTGCTCGACCTGCTTTCGCTCGACTCCGTTCCCGCGGCCCAGAAGGAAAGCACGGGCTGAGGTTCCGGTAGCGCGGGCTCTGCTCCGCGTTAATGCCGCCTGCTTGCGCCCCGTGCCACGATCCCGACTGGATCGGAATTCTTAATTCCCGTTGACGATTGGTCGTCCGGGCCTTTTACTTGACCTTCATATAGAAAAAACGAACCCGAAGCGTGCCATGGATTGGGAGACTTCCGGTTCTTTAGAGGGGAAAACTCAAATGAAGTCTGTTCTGCGTTTGGCTTCCGTTGTTCTGACCGTCTGCGCGCTCTCGGCTCCGGCAATGGCCGCGACCGACAAGGTTTCGACGAGCGTCGCTGAGAAGAATTACAATGTGATCGTGAACCCGCTGGGCTTCGTGCTCGGCGCCGCGAATGTCGGCTTCGAGTTCGGCGTGAGCGACAACATCGCTCTCGGCCCGACCATCGCGTTCAGCTCCTACTCCAGCACGGTCGGCACCACGACCAACAAGGCTACCGGCCTTGGCTTCGGACTGATGGCCGACATCTCGCTGGGCAATCCGCGCTTCACCGATTCGTGGACGCTCTCTCCGTTCGTCAGCTATGCGACGGCGAGCAGCTCGACCAACAACGCGAGCGCGAGCGGCATCGGTATCGGCGCGGACCTCTGCTACGCCTGGTTCTGGGAAAGCGGCTTCAATCTCGCCCTCGGCTTCGGTCTTCAGTACATCTCGATCGATACGACGGCGCTGGTCGGCACTTCCGTCGCCGGCGTGCTTCCGTCGCTTCGCCTGAACCTCGGCTACGCGTTCTAAGACCTAGCCGTTTCAACAAGTTGTCGTAAAACCAAAGGCCGGAGAAGCAGGATGCTTCCCCGGCCTTTGCGTTTCCAGAGCTCCGCCTCGATCTTAGGGGGATTGGGGGAATCGAAGCTCCACCGAGCCACCTGCAGCGCTGCAGGTCACGTCGATCTCTAGGGTCTCTTCGAGGATGAACCGGCTCACTTCGCCCGGGCCCGAGGCCAGGATGAGCCTTCCCTGGCGAGCCGGGGAGGCCGAGTGATCGGACACGAGAAGGATCTCGTTCTTCGGTTCGTCATCGCTCTTGGGGCTGAAGGTGTAACCCGCGACGATGAGTCCGCTCTGCTCGGTCAGCGAATAGACCGCCGAGTTGCCCACGAGGGTGAACGTCTCGATCAGGCCGGTGGCCGGATCCGAGCGCGAGCCGGTGCACCTGAGCGCCTTGCCAGACGTACCCTGTTCGGGAAAGCGCGGTCCGGCGTCGGGGAGGATCTCGCTGCGCATCCCGCCTCCGCCTCGCGTGCCGTCACTGGCCTCGCGGATCCCGACGAAGATCGGGCCGATCGGCTTTCTTGCCGGAAAGGCGGACGCCGGGGCTGGCGCGAGCGCCAGCGCCATCGAGGCCGTCACTGCGAACGAGATCACCTTTTTCATCGGGACTCCTTTCTTTCGGGGGTCAGGCTGAAGATCTGGACGGCCACATGGAAAACGTCCGTCTTCTTCTTCGTGGCGCGCTTCGACAATTCGATCATGCGCGAGAAAAACTGTTCGGCGAGATCGGCTGCCTCGGGCAGGAACTCGCGGGAGATCGCCAGGGTTTCCGTTCCGACGAACTTCTCCGAAGGCGCCTGTGTCTCGAGGCTCTCGATCGCCTTCTCCATCATCTGCTTGTGGAACTGCCGGAGCGCCTCGTTCGGCACGCGCGACTGCGCCAGGACGTAGTCCTGGGTCTTGCGGTACCGCAGCGGGTTCGCCGGGTCCTTCTCGATCATGCCGAGCCGGAGCAGGCGATCGAGGGCCGCGTCCGCCTCGATCTGCGTGATGCCGAGGCGCTTCGCGAGCGCTCGGGGAGTGTGCTCCACGCCGGGAACCTCGAGGAGGTTGCGGATCGCCAGATGGTACCAGTCGGCGATGACCCGGAAGTGCTCGACGCTCAGGTCATGGATCTCGCGCTTGGGGTTCAGGACTTTCGCGCGCTGAAGGAGCGTCTCCTTGGCCGACGGGCTCTTGGCCAGTCCGACCTGGACGAGGAGCGAGAAATAATCCGCCTCCTTTTCCGAGAGCTTCAGGTGACGGGCCACGCGGGTGGCCGAGTCGATGGAAAGGTTCTTCTTGCCCGAGAGAACCTGCGAGAGCGCCGAGTGGCTCATCCCGACCTGGGCCGAGAGCGCGCGGAGCGAGTAGGCGGGGTTGCGCCCGATCTTCTCGGCCAGGACGCGCTTCAGAAACGCTCGATAATCGGTGTGCTCGAAAACCATGCGCCGGGTTTATCTCTGGTAACGCTATGTGTCAATTCTTTTGGTAAATTCTACGGTCTCTCTTGGTAACCACCCAAGGCCGGGAAAAACCCGGGCTGGTGTTCCAGGCCCGGGTTCCGAAAAGTGCGGGTTACCAGCTGATGCTGGCCTTGGCCCCTGCGGTGCGGTCGATGCCGAGCTCGGACCACGTGCGCTTGATGGTCACGGGATGCGTGACCGCCTCGCAGCGGTCGGCCTCGACGCGAAACACGATGATCTGCTCTTCCTGAAGAAGCGCGTCGGTGTAGGCGAACGCGGCGAAATGCTCGGGGCGGGTGCAGCCGCCGCTCCAGGCGACGATTTCGAGTCCATCCGCGGTCTCGGTGGCCGATTGGACCTGCGCCGCAAGCGTCCCGGAGGCCTGAAACGTGGTCACGTTGGCGTCGCTCCGGGTGCCCGAGGTGAGCTCGGTGACTTCGGCGGCGACGATGATCCGGGCGCCGTCGGTTCCCCTGATGTCGAGCTCATACGAGGCCAAACCGCTGCCCGTGTGGCAGACCGGGGTGCCGGGGGCGGCAGGGGCGATGCCGCCGACCTTTTTCATCTCGCACGTGGCGTGGCCCAGGCGGACGGTCTCAGCCAGTCCCTGCAGGAAGCCCTGGCTGGAGGGCCCGACGTTGATGACGTTGGCGGAAACCAGGTTCAGGGCTTCGTCGGTGCAGGGGGTGGCCGCATGGGCGGCGACGGAACTGACAGCAAGGGCCGAAAGGACGGCGAAAAGACGCATGGAAAATCCTCCAAACAGGGGCGGTTTCTTATTCGCGATAAGAAAAGTTATCGCGAATAAACACAGTTTCAGGGAGACGCGGTACGGACACATTCAAGGTCCACGGTCTCCGGCCGCGAACCATCAGGACGGAAAAGGGTGGCACGGATCGAGAAGCTTTCGCGCTCGATGGCGAGAATCGGGCTGGAAAACACGCCATAGTGGCCGCTGACCGAGGCCGCGGAGCCGGCCCGTTCGATCGATCGCCCGACTACGCGCCCGCCGCGAAGCCAGCTGGCGGTCGAGAGCGGGGTACCCGCGGGCGCGTCGCGGTCGTCGGCGGCGGGAAGGCGCTGGTAGGTGTATTTCACGTGGCCGGAGAGGCTTCGGCAGTACAGCGTCTCGGTCGTGTCCGCCTTGGCCGTGTGGGGCATCAGCATGAATAGGCCCGCGAACATCATCAGCACCAAAGTGATGTAGAGCAGGTCCAAAGCCCGGGAAAGCATTCGAAAAATCTCCAATGGCCGCTCATTAACTGAATTTGACTCAATGCGTCAACTACAAAACGAATCGAGTTGAACGATTTTCTCGTACCGGTCAGGCTGGGGAAGATGCTCGAGGAAGTGAAATTCCGCCTGCGAAGCCGTCTTTGGGGAAGGATCAAGGTCCGTCCGGGACTTCCGGAGCCGCGCATCTCGCCAGCTGAGTGCGCGTTCTACAGGATGCTCGTGCAGCGGATGCTCACCCAGGGCGAGCGCGCGCGGGTGGAGACGGTCATCGACGTCGGCTGCCGGAACTGGTCGTACGCCCAGGCCCTGGCCGAGGCGTTTCCGCGGGCGAAGCTCATGGGCGTCGAGCTCGACGGCGGGCGCAGGTATGTGAACCTTCACCGGCGGCAGGATCAGGCCGCGGCGCACGCGCTCAGGCTGCGGGAGCAGGGGAGAGAGGTATCGACTTTTTTCCGCGACTTTCGAGAGTGCCGCTTCGAGAACGAAAGCGGGCGCATCGCGCCTCAGTCGCTTTTCACGTTCTTCTATCCGTTCGTCTCGCGGGATCCCTGCGAGGCATGGGGGCTCCCCGCGCGTTTCGCGCATTTCGAATCGAGCCTCAGGCACGCGCTCGCGCTCGACGGGCATGCGTGGATCCTGAGCGCCCACCAAGGGGAATGGGAGGCCGAGATCGCACGGAACGCCTACGGCCAGATCGGCCTGAAGGCGCGCGAAGCGGTGGTCGCGCCCTCGGAGTTCAGCGGGCTCTGGCCATCGGCTTATCCCGTGCACCTGTTCAGGGCGCCGGCTACAGCAGCGCGAGAGCCTTGAGGACGCGGGCCGCCTCGGCGTGGCAAGGGCCATTGGAGCCCAGGATTCCCGTGGAATTCGCGAGGTGCCGCGGATCGTACGTGAGCGCGTCCCCGTTAAGATCCGTGAACTCGCCGCCGGCGGCGCGAAGAATGGCTTCCGGCGCGCAGCTGTCCCAGAGCTGAGTTCGCCCCGAAGTGTCGAAATAGAGGTCCGCCTGAGCGCGCGCCACCAGCCCGGCCTTGATCCCGACCGACCCCGAGGTCATGGCAATGGGCACGCCGAGCGCCTCGCGGGCCTGGGTCAGCTTCTTCGAGTAATGCGACCGTGAGAGAACGAGCCTGAGTTTTGACAGCTCGCGGGCAGGGGAGACGCGCAGGGGTTTCCTCTCCCCGCCCTCCAGCGCCCAAGCCGAGTCCCCGACTACCCCGGCCAGCAAGAGCTCGGCTGCGGGCTGAAAAACGACGCCCAGGCGCGCTTGGCCATCGATCGCCAGGCCGATCATCACCGAGAATTCGCCGTTCCGGGCCACGAACTCCTTGGTTCCGTCGACGGGGTCGACGTACCAGACCCGGCCGCGCCCGATGGCCAGGCTCGCCTCGGAGGCGCTTTCCTCGGCCACGACGCCGTCGTTCGGAAAGCGTTTTCGCAGGCCTTCGACGATGATCTGATTGGCGAGGCGGTCCGCCTCGGTGACCGGATCGTTCGCGCCCTTATAGTGAACGCTGAAGTCGCTGGCGTAGATGGGAAGGATGGAGTGACCGGCGCGAAGTGCGAGTTCCACCGCCGCTGTGAGCTCATCAGTTAACATAATATCTCTTATCGGACGTGATGCGGAATTCTCCATTTTCGGACTCCCACGCGTCGACAAGAAATTCACCGGCTTCCACCATCCGCTCGGAAACCTCGGCTTTCGACTCGCAAAAGACAACCGCTTTCACGGTGCGTTCTTTCACGGCGCCCGCCTTATGGGCAAACACGGTGCGATTGATCAGCGTCTCAAGATTTTTTTGCAGCTGACTCATCGCCCATTCTCTCCCTGAGCCTTTGAATGATTTCTACTGCATTAGAAAAGCTCTCATGCGGATTTGTCCAGTCGTTTTGAGCGAGCTCGCGCGCCGCGTCGGCGCCCCTCTCGACGGCCTGTCTTTGTCCTTTGGACTTTTCCTCGCCTTTGTCGTGCTTAAAAGCATTTATGTATTTAGAAACATCTACCGGCCCAAACTTTGTCCCGCCTGATTGTGGATAAGTGAACAAATCACCTTGTTTTTGGCTCTTTTCACGCTCTCTTAATTGTCCCAACTCTTGTCCCAGTTTGTCCCAAAGAGTTTTCTTATCCGGGTTTTTCTGCCAATCCTTCTCGCTGCTTAGCTTATCTAGCAATTGTCCCAAACGCTGAATTCTGCGCGCTCGCAGTTCGGCCAGGTCGTCGGGCTTATTCACGCGAAGAATGGTCCCGCCGGCGGCGCCGGTGGACAGCTTGAGGATCTTGATTACCCGCTTTCGCTTGAGCCCTTCCAAGACCCTGGAAAGCGTTGTTTTAGGCATATCCAGCGCCACGGCCAAGTCGCGGATCTTGATCAAATTCTCGCGTTCCTGAAGCGAAAAGACGTAGCCGTCCCACCGGATTTCCCGGCTCTTATGCTGGACGCACGTCCGCTCGAGCTCGAGATAAACCGCGCGCTCGCGCGGATTGAGACGCTCGAGAATGGCGTGAAATAACCTGACGTGAGTCCATCCGCCGTGCTTTGTGAAAATTGGAGGATTTTCCGTAATTCCCCGCTCTCTCAGAAAACAAAAGAGCCCGCGTCGTGGTGTGACAGTCCGAAGGACTCACGACGCGGGCTCTGAGCCGCACCTGTAGCGCGGTTTCCTGCTGAAAAATAGCAATTTTTGGGCTGAAGTTGAAAGATTAATCGAACTGTCACCCGGCCACGTTACTCCCGGAATTTCATTTTGCAACGCCATTAATAATTAAATAGAGAGTGTGTAGCGACGACGCGGGCTGCCGAGAGGGTCTTGACTCGCTGCGTTCGGAGCCGCTACACTGAGCGAGTAACTTCCCAAACTGTTGAACGTGTCCTGACCCTGGGGGTTTCCAATGACCACTGTTTTGCTTTTTAA
Organism: uncultured Bacteriovoracaceae bacterium; assembly: GCA_964478745.1. Taxonomy (GTDB): domain Bacteria; phylum Bdellovibrionota; class UBA1018; order UBA1018; family UBA1018; genus CAYZKI01. Next base: position 673 of record CAYZKI010000055.1, on the reverse strand, counting down.
GTCGATCGCGGTACTCCTTTCCCTAGCGTTCGATCCGAAGGTGCATGAGAGCGCGCGGGAGCTCCTTGGCGAGCTCCGAAAGAGGAGGAGAGCACGTGTCCCTTATCGACGGCAGTCCAAGAGCGCGGCGCGGTCGCGCGTCGCTTGATCCGAACGACGTTTGCTGTGAGATCTATAACCCGGGAGCCGAGGAGATCACCTTTCGCAGCGTGCATCCCGATCGGGATTTGCATTGGTTTCACGGGAAGCCGCCGAAGCACTGGGCACTGCTCCGCTGCAAGCCTCAAGACTGGGTTTTTCTCCCGCACCAGCACTACATAGCGACCGTTCCGAGCGGGAGCCAGGAGGTTACCGTCGTGAAAAACTTCGGGGACGCCATGTTCAAGGGCAATAAGCTGCCCTCGGCTCCCGAAGTTCGGAGGAGGCTGTTTTGAGCGCGCGTTGCTCGCACTGTGGCGGTCCCGTGGAGCTCGGCGAGGCCGGCGCGTGGCGCTCCACCGCGCTCCGCGAGCTCGCCGACGCTCACGCCCAGATTCAGGAGCTCCGCGAGCTCGCGGCCTGGGCCAGACACTTCGGAAGGCCCGCTTTCGCGCTCATCCGCGCGGCGATTATCGCGCTCCCGAAGGCGAGATCTTAGAACGTCTTAGAAATGAAAGCCCGCGCGCTCCGAGAG
>CAYZKI010000054.1:8051-12495 GCA_964478745.1 uncultured Bacteriovoracaceae bacterium | reverse complement strand
CCCGTACTACGCGGCCCAACGCGACGGGCGCTCGTGCTCCCTGGCCAGCGTCACCATGCTGGTCAACGCCGCCCGCGCCGAACGCGACCTCGCGGCCTCGGACGCGCTCGTCACCCAGAACTCGCTTTTCGACAAGCTCAAGCATCCCATCTGGAAGAAGGGGCTCGGCGCCATGGGCAAGGGAGTGACTCTCGATCAGCTGGCCACGGTCGCCCTGGAGAGCCTCAAGGCTCACGGATTCCCCGAGCCGAAGGTCGAGGTCGTTCACGTCGACGCTTCGCCCGCCGCGGCGAAGAGGCTCTCCGAGGCGCTGCAGGCCAACGAGAAGTCGTCCAGCGATTTCATCCTGGTGAACTACCTCCAGTCGGAGCTCACGGGCGACCCGGAGGGCGCCGTCGGCCACATCGCGCCCCTCGCGGCCTATGACGGGAAGGCCCGGCGCGCCCTGATCCTCGATCCCGACCGGGAGTTCTACGAGCCTTACTGGGTCGGCGAAGAAACCCTGCTGAAGGCGATGGCCACCGTCGATTCGGTTTCTGGAAAGACGAGAGGCTACATTCACATTAGAATGTAGGCATGGAACCCATCCCGTTTCGCGCCCCCAACGAGCTGTCCACCGCAGTCTTCATCCTGATCGTCGCCTTCGTCGTGGCCTCGATCCTGGGAGGAACGTTCCTCTCTTGCCGGGACAACCACGCCCGCGCGCAGAAGCGCTCCACTCAGGTCGGCATCGGGCTTGCCGTGTGGATGCTCGCCTCCGCCGTTCTCGCTGAAAGCGGCGTTTTCGAGAGCCATCCGCTGCCGAGCATCCCGATGTTCGTCACGCTCATGATCTTCGGAGCGTTTGCCTTCGGCCTGACCCCGGTGGGGACTGAAATCGCCCGGCGCATCCGCCTTTCCACGCTCGTGGCGTTCCAGGCGTTCCGCCTGCCGCTCGAGCTCGTCCTTCACTCGTGGGTCGAGCAGGGCACCATTCCCGCCACGATGACCTGGACCGGGCAGAACCTCGACATCGTCTCGGGTCTGGTCGCGCTCGTGGCCGCCCCGCTCGCCGCCCGCTGGAAGTGGGCCGCGTGGGTCGCGAACGTCGTGGGCATCGTCCTGCTGATCAACGTGGGCCGCGTCGTCGTGATGTCATCGCCGCTGCCGATCGGCTGGGGAGTCGAGCCTCCGCTGATGCTGATCGCGCACTTTCCCTACGTCTGGATCGGCAGCGTCTGCGTGGCCGGCGCGGTCTTCGGGCATGTGGTGCTGACGCGCGCCCTGCTTCTCAGGAAATAGCGCCGCCGCTACTCGGGAAGCCCGAGCTCGATCCATTTCTGGAGCGCGTCGGCCTCTTCCTGAGTCAGGCCGGGAATTCCGGTGCGGACCGGCGGCATGAACCCGCGCATGTCGGCGCCCGCGGGGCGCGGCTTCGTCGCGCGGACGATCGCGCTGTCCTCGGGAACGGCGCGGTTGATGAGGTCAGGATCGAGCGCGCGGATCTCGGCGAGGCTGGTCAGCGGGATGTGCGAGACCCTTCCGGTGGCGCTATGGCAGCCGACGCACTTCGGCTGGAAGACATTCACGCTGAAGTAGCGGTAGGTCGCCTCGACCACGGGAGCGGCGGGAGAGGGCGAAGGCGATGGTGTCGGCGTCGGCGAAGGCGCAGGGGTCGGGCTTGCCTGCGGGAGCGGGTGCTCGGGTGCGCCGTCGCGGATCCAGCCCAGGACCAGGTCGGTCGAGTCCTCCGGAAGGGGCCCCGAGGGCGGCATCGCGCGGGCGGCGAGGACTTCCTCGATCAAGGCGAGGTTCGCCTTCACGGACTCGTAGGTCTCGAGGTTGACCTCGCCTGAGATCCCGTGGCAGCTCACGCACCGGGGCTGAAGCACCGCCTTGAATACGGTCTGGAAGCCCACGCCTTCGATCACGTCCTGGCGCACCTCCGGCTGGTTATTGTCGATCCGGTAGCTGCACGAGGCAAGGGCCAGGAACGCCGCCACGAAAGTCGATTTGTAAGCCGGAAATCCCATAAATCACCTGTCCAAACGCCTATCACGCGCCATTTTCGTGCGCCCATTGAATCCAGTTGTGGCGGCGATAGGCCGCCTTTCACTCACGTTTAGCGCGGCCGTCTCGGGCCTGGCGACGGATGTCCACTGATCTCCGTGATGCGATTTGATGCGATTATGGATCCGTGCTAGAGCTGCTTCCGTGAAGGCGTTTTTCGCGGGTAATTATGAAGCGGTTCTTTCGGCCCCGGAACGCTCCAGGCTCGCGGCGCCCCAGTACGTCATCGGGGCGCATGTCTTCCTGGGAGGGCTCGGGGAAGCCGAGGTGGTCTACGCGGCCCATGCGAAGCGCCTCGATCCCGAGGAGGACGCCGCGGCCGTGTTCTTCCTCGGCGTGGGCGCCTGCCGCATCTCCGACTACTCGAAGGCGCGGACCCGTTTCGGACGGAACCTCCTGGCGCTCGCCGCGTCCGGAAAGAGGCCCTCGGCCGTCTCGCGCTTCTACGCCTACCAGGGGCTGGCGTTCTATCGCTACTTCTTCGGCCGGTATCCGGCCGCCGCGCGCTACGCCGAGAAAGCCAGGCTCGCGGCGTTCGAGACTGGCTTCGACTACGGCCTGACCCTCGCGCTCGACCTGCTCGGCCACACGCACATCCATCTCGGGCGGGTGAGGCTCGGGCTGCGGAACCTGTCCGACGCCCTGAAGCTCTCCGGGAAGATCGGGAACGGCGGGATCGCCGCGGCCATCCGCATCTCGCGGCTGGTCTGGGGAAGCCACACGGGGCTTCTAGAGGGCGACTGCGTGGCCAGGCTCGAGCAGGCGCTCGAGCAGCTCAGGCCGGAGGACACCTATTCGAAGGCCGAGCTCCTGCTCGAGCTCTCTCGGCAGCACCTTTTGCGCGGGGACGCCGACCGCGCCAAGCGCGTGCTCGACGACTCCTGCGACCTCATCTACTCCAACCGCAACAAGCGCCAGGCCGCGACGCTCAATCTCCGCTACGGCTACCTTCATTACCTGCAGGGCGACGCGCGCGCGGCGCTGAATCTCGTCAGGACCGCCGAGTCGAGCCTCGTTCCCGGCACGGACAGGCTGCTTCTCGCGCGCCTGCGCGGGCTTCAGCGCTCCATCCAGCTCGAGCTCGGAATGCCGGGCGTGCCGCTGACCGGAGCCCTGCCCGACGCGATCCACCGCCGCATCCTCGCACGCGAAGGTTCGCGCGCGTTTCCGGCGCCTCCGCGTGGCGAAGACCCGATGGGCGACCTGATCGATCGCGCCGCGCGGGGCGAGCGGGACGCTCTCGAAGAGGCCGTGAGGAAGGGCCTTCTCGGCCTGCTCCCGCGCTTCCTTCCCAGGGCTCCCGAGGGAAGGCGCCTCCCCGCGGAAACCCTGGTTCTCGATCTGGTGCCCGGCTCTCTCACCGCGATCGACCGGGGAAACGTCGTCCAGATCCCGCTTCCCAAGAGCAGCATCCTCCGCGGGCTGCTGGTGGCCATGGGCCCCGTCTGGCAGCACAAAGAGACGCTGGTGCGGAAGACCTGGGGATACCGCTACTCGCCCCTTCGCCACGACCCGTTGCTCTACGCGGCCATCAAGAAGCTGAGAAAAGCGCTGGGTCGCTATTCGCACTGGATCGAGAGCGAGGAGGGCGCGTACCGGCTGAACCCAAGGGTTACGCTCACTTCGGCCTCGCTCGAGCCGGTCTCCAGGGCCGCGTCAGCGGAAAGCGCGCCCGCCGAGCGCGCCGAGCGGATGAGCCTGATCCCCGGCCTGAACTACCGGCAGAACGAGATCGCGCAGTATCTGAGAAAATGCCCGAAACTTGCAGTTGCCGACTGCGCCCGGATCTTCGACACTTCGAAGATCACCGCCAGCCGCGATCTTTCGTGGCTCGCGCGGCTCGGGCTGGCCAGACGCGTAGGAAAGGGGCGTTCAACATGCTACGTAGGAAAACTATGATGAAGCTCGCGGCCCTGCTCCCTGTGCTCGCTCTCGCTCTCGCTCTTCCGGCCTCGGCCGCGGTGAAGGGCACCTACCACGTGCCGGTGACCGACCCGAGCCTCCTTCCGTTCGCGACGATCCCGGTGGACGTCTCCCCGAGCGAGGTCGTGACCGGCCCTTACCGGATCTCCTTTCCGCTCCCGCTCGAGCTCGTCGGCAAGCCGTATCTCGTCGAGCTCGCGGCCATGCCCGACGGCACCTGGTCGGGCAAGGACGTCACCGCGAACTGCCAAGTCAGCGACTCGAACGTCGCGTGCGCCGTGGCCTTCGGGCGCATGGACGTCGACTTCGCCGGAGTGGCGCGAAGGCTCGGCGACCTCGGGATCACCGGCGCCGAGTTCGACGGACGCATCGGAGTCGCCGCCGCGTTCTCGGGCGAACCGATCGGCGTTTTCGAGTACCAGCTGAGATAAAGATCAATACGCGCCCGGCGGTACGCCAATTGCTCCTTTAG
>CAYZKI010000054.1:0-8041 GCA_964478745.1 uncultured Bacteriovoracaceae bacterium | reverse complement strand
CGAATGGCTACCGACACGACTCCGATTTATCCGAGCGGCATTTCCTCGGTCCGCACGCCCGATCCGACCTTTTCGACGATCGATGACCCCAGCTACTCCACGATCAAGTGGAGAGCCGTGTTCGCGGGCGTTTTCGTCGGCCTGCTCAGCTACATGATCTTCATGTCGCTCGGTCTGGCTCTCGGCGGCGCGAATCTCGACAACCTGATCCGGGGCGACACCTCGGGCGGAGGGTTCGGGATCGGCGCGGGCATCTGGATCGTCGTTTCCGTGCTTTTCTCGCTGTTCATCGGCAGCTATGCCGCGGGACGCGTGAGCGGCCTGATCTCGAACCGCGTCGGCCGCACGCAAGGCGTGGTGATCACGGCGCTCTTTTTCGCGTTCGTGCTCTCACAGGTTGGCTCGGCAATCGGCACGCTCGGCCGTGGGATCGGCAACGCGGCGGGCGCCCTCGGTGGCGCGGCCGGTGACCTTTCGCAGAATGCCCAGGTGCAGGACCTGGTCGACGACGCGATCGGCGACCTGAACTTGAAGTCCTCGCCCGAGGTGGTGGCCAAGGGCGTCGCGAGCCGCCTGATCCGCGGCAACCCCGACAGCGCCGTGAACTATCTCTCGCGGCAAGCCGGCATCAGCCCGAATGAAGCGCGCACGCGCCTGGACTCGCTGAGGCAGGACGTGGACCGCACGCTGACCGACGCGGGCATGAGAGCCGCCAACGTCATCCAGGCGGCGGGATGGACGCTGTTCGGCGCGCTCGTGCTCGGCATGCTGGCCGGAGCCTTCGGCGGCGGGCTGGGCGCGCAGGCGAACCTCCGTCATCCGCTGGACCGCTCGGACCGCAAGGCCATCGACAAGCGCCGGGCCGCGTAAGCATCTCGGTACCGGAATTTGCAGGGAGTCGATCCATGAAACCCGGATGGATCGACTCTTTGCATGATGAGCTCTGGCCCGAGCTGCCGCTCGAGGGTTGGAAGGACACGTACGCGAACCTTCATCTCTGGACGCAGGTGATCGGCAAGATCCGCATGCGCCTGAGCCCCCGGCAGAACCACTGGTGGGAATCGGCCCTGTACGTGAGCCCGCGCGGACTGACCACGGGCCCGATTCCCTTCGGGAGGCGCTATTTCCGCATCGACCTCGACTTCATGGATCATTGCCTCTTCATCCGCGTGGACGACGGCCGTAACCGCGCCATGGCGCTTTCGCCCAAGCCCGTCGCGCGCTTCCACCAGGAGGTCTTCCAGCTTCTCGAGAGCCTCGGGATCCGCCTCAGCATCGATCCGTGGTCGAAGGAGCTTCCGAAGAACGTCCGCCTCGACCAGTTCGACGGGATCCAGGCTTACGACGCGGCCCGCGCGCACGCCTTCTGGCGCGTGCTGATCCAGGCGGATCGCCTCCTGAAAGAGTACGCCGCGCGTTTCATCGGAAAGACGAGCCCGGTGCATTTCTTCTGGGGAAGCTTCGACCTGACCGTGTCCCGCTTCAGCGGCCGCCGCGCGCCCCCGCGCGAGAACGCCGACTCGATCACCCGCGAAGCCTACTCGCACGAATGCATCAGCTGCGGCTTCTGGCCGGGAAGCCAGAACATCCAGGGCGCCGCATTCTACGCCTATGCCGCTCCCGAGCCCAAGGGCTACGCCGAGGCCCGCGTCCTTCCGGAGTCGGCCTTCTACAACGCTCCGACGAAGAACTTCATCCTCATGTATGACGAGGTGAGGCGCGCGAGGCAGCCCGACGAGCTGGTTCGCGCCTTCTTCCAGAGCGCCTACCAGGCGGGAGCCGATCTCGGGGGCTGGGATCGCGAGAACCTAGAGCGCGCGGTCATCCGGCCGACGGGGTTTCGCGCCGCTTAAAAGCCGGGCAGCCATTGCCTTTTCATGGGCCGCCCGGATATTCTTTAGCCCATGAAAAGACGAACGTTTCTGGACCTGGCTTTGAAAGCGCCGTTGGCTCTCCCGTTCGTAACGACGTCCCTCATCGGACTGGGTCTCGAAGGAGAGGAGGCGGGCGCATCCGGAGCTCCGGCGCTTCCCTCGGTCACGCCGATCCGGCGATTCGCGTTCACCTCCTGCAACGACCTGAACGGCAAGCAGATCATGTGGAAGCGGATGCTCGACCTCGATACCGAGCTCTTCGCCTGGCTGGGCGACAACATCTACGCCGACACGACGGACATGTCGCTCATGGCGTCGCTGTACCAGAAGCAGCGCTCGCATCCGGAGTACCAGAAGTTCCTCAGCCACGTCCCCGTCATCGGCACCTGGGACGATCATGACTACGGAGCGAACGATTCGGGCAAGGAGTATCCGAAGAAGGCGGAGAGCCAGCAGCTCTTCCTCGACTTCATCGGTGATCCCGCGACTTCGGTGAGGCGCACGCGCGAAGGGATCTACACCTATTACGACGTCGGCCCCGCCGGGCAACAGGTGCGGTTCATCCTGCTCGATACCCGCTACCACCGCGATGCGCCGAACCGCAAAGGGGCGGACATGCTCGGAGCCGCGCAGTGGAAGTGGCTCGAGGGCGTGCTGAGCTCCAGCGCCGCCGCGGCCAACGTCATCATCTCGAGCATCTCCGTCCTTTCGCCGAAGATCCCGGGCATGGAGCAGTGGCGCAATTTCCCGGCCTCGTTCTCCAAGATGTTCCAGGTCATCCAGAACTCACGGGCGAGCGGCGTGATCTTCCTCACGGGCGATCGCCATTTCGCGGGCTTCCTCAAGGACACGGTGGGATCGACCTCCTACTACGAGGTGATGTCGAGCGGCGTGAACAAGGCCATGTCGGGCGGGTTCCGGGCGGGTGTCCTGAAGCGCACCTACGGCTCCTCCAACTGCGCTTTCGAGAACAACTTCGGTTTTCTCGAGTTCGACTGGGACAAGGCCGACCTCGAGCTCTCCTTCACGGCGCAGGGCGAGAAGGCCGCGACCGCGCTCAAGAAGAATTTCGTTCTCCGCCAGGGGAACTGGCAGCTGATTTGAAGGCTCTAGCCGGGTTTTAGGCTCAATCGAATGCACCTTCCGAACCTCATCAGCGACCTGGCCGTCATTCTCGCCGTAGCCAGCGTCGTGACGCTCATTTTCCGCAGCCTGAACCAGCCTCTGGTCCTGGGCTACCTGATCGCGGGCGTCATCGTCGGGCCGCACACGGGCGACTTCCCGTCGGTCACCGACATCCCCAACATCCGCGCCTGGGGCGAGCTCGGCGTCGTCTTCCTCATGTTCTCGCTCGGGCTCGAGTTCAGCTTCCGTAAGCTGGCCAGGCTGGGGCTCGCGTCCTCCGTGACGGCCATCGTCGAGATCGCGTGCATGCTGCCGATCGGCTACATGGTCGGGGCCTACCTGGGCTGGACCCAGATGGACCGCATCTTCCTCGGCGCGATGCTCGCCATCTCCTCGACCACCATCATCATCAAGGCCCTGCGCGACCTCAACCTGAGCACGAAGCGCTTCGCCGAGATCGTGTTCGGCGTGCCCATCGTCGAGGACCTCGGCGCCGTCCTGCTGCTCGTCGGCCTCTCCTCGATCGCGATCTCGCAGACCGTCTCGGGCCTCGCGCTTCTTGCGGCGGCCGGGAAGCTCGTCCTGGTCGCCGGAACCTGGTTCATCGCCGGCTATTTCATCGTGCCGCGCTTCGTCCGCTTCGTGGGACGCAGGGGAACGAGCGAGACCCTGACCGTCGTTTCCGTCGGGCTCTGCCTCCTGCTCGTCGTGATCGCGGATCGTTTCGGTTACTCCGCCGCGCTCGGGGCCTTCATCGTGGGGTCGATCCTCGCCGAGACGGCCGAGGTGCACCGGATCGAGAAGCAGATCGAGCCCCTGCGCGACCTCTTCGCGGCGGTCTTCTTCGTGTCCGTCGGGATGCAGCTGGATCCCCAGACGCTGGCCGGCCATGGACGCGAGATCTTCTGGATCACGCTGGCCACCATCGGCGGAAAACTCCTCACCACGACGATCGGCGCCCTGCTGAGCGGGCAGCGCCTCGGGACCGCGATCCAGGTCGGGTTCAGCCTGGCGCAGGTGGGCGAGTTCTCGTTCATCATCGGCGGGCTCGGCACCTCGCTCGGCGTGATCTCGAGATCCGTGTTCCCGATCATCGTCGTCGTGTCGATCATCACCACGTTCACGACGCCGTACCTGATCCGCATCGCGGGCAACCTGACCCGAGGGCTCGAGAAGCGGATCCCACCCGCCATCGGCCAGGCCCTCGACCGGTATTCCATGTGGGTCTCCGAGCGGGAGAACGACGTCCAGCGCAAGCGGGAGTTCTTCCGCGGCCTCCTGAAGTGGTCGATCAACGGCATCCTCGTGTCGGTCACTTTCGTCGTCCTGAAGCAACTCATGAAGAGGGACGAGCTCACCATCACGCTGGGCTGGCTGCTCGCGGTCGTTTCCGCGATGCCGTTCATCTGGGGCATGCTGGTTGCGTTCGCGCGCGTGTCGCGCGGCCGCACCCTTTTCTGGAGCCGCTTCGTCGCCCTCGGGTGGATCGGCCTCCTGAGCACCCAGTTCTTCCCGCTCAAGTTCGCGCTCGCCATCACGCTCGCGCTGGTGCTCCTGTTCTCCATCCTTTTCTACCGCCAGCTCGAGGCTTCCTATCGCTGGTTCGAGGATCGCTTCGCTCTGACCTTCGAAGAGAGCGGCGCCGACGAGGGCTCCGAGCTCCGGAGGCTGGCGCCCTGGGACGCGCATCTGGTGAAGCTGAAGGTGCATCCGAACTCGGAGCTCGTGACCCGGACGATCGCGGAGTCGAGGCTCCGCTCCGACTTCGGGGTCAACGTCGTGGTCATCCAGCGCGGGTCGCGCTCGATCGTCGCGCCCGGCCCGCACGAACGGCTCCTGCCCGACGACGACCTGCTCGCGCTCGGGACCGACGAACAGGTCGAGGCGGTGCGCTCGAAGATCGAGATCGGGCACGGAAGCCGCGACTTCGAGGAGAACGAACTCGCCACGGAGCGTTTCGACATCCGCAGCCTCCGGGTCACGCCGAAGATGCCCCTGGAAGGAAAGACGATCCGCGACTCGGGAATCCGCGAGGGGTTCGGGGCCATCGTGGTGGGCCTCGAGCGAGGGGGGCGCCGCGTCCTCGGGCCGGAGTCGAACGTGCGCCTTCAGGCGGACGACCTTCTCTGGCTCGTCGGTGAGAAAGAAGCGCTGAACCGGCTCTTTCTGGAGGCTGGACGGGGCCCGGGTTTTGCTCCATAGTCGGCGCAGCGATCATTTCCAAGGAGCCGACCTATGATGCCTCCCTTCGACCCGAGCAAGATGGATCCCAAGATGCTGATGGAGCTTTCACGCGTCGTCCAGCAGCTGCCGCCGGAGCAGCTGAACCGGATGCAGTCGCTCATGCACAACATGATGGCGGGTTTCGACGTGAGCAGGGAGATGGAGGAGTTCGAGAAGACCCTTCCTCCGGGCTTCAAGGAGAAGATCACCGCGCTCGTCGGAGCGATGGGCGGCCCTTCCGTGTTCGGCATCCCGGGCGGACCCGCCGGCCCGGCCCCGAAGGCGCCCTTCGGCCTGAACGCCGAGCCAGCGGGCTCGACCTCCGCGCCCGCGGCCACCGAGCTCCCGGGCAGCGTCAAGGAGGCGCGCCTGACCGTTCTTCGCGCGGTCGCCGAAGGCTCGATGGCGCCTGATCAGGCGCTCGAGATCCTGTTTCCGAGCTCGGCTTGAATCTCCGAATCCTCCATCAGGACGACGACCTGATCGTCGTCGACAAGCCGGCGGGCATCCATGTCCATCCGCCGGAAGACACGCGCCACCGGATCCCGCGCGGTCGCAACGCCCTCTGGCTTCTCAGGCGCCAGACCGGCAAGTATCTCTTTCCCGTCCACCGCCTCGATCGCGCCACCTCCGGGGTGCTGCTCTTCGCGTTCTCCTCCGGTATCGCTTCGAGCCTCGCCCGGGACCTTCGCGGCCATCGCATGCGCAAGACCTACTTCGCGGTCACGCGGGGCTGGCTTCCCGACGAGGGGTGCATCGACCATCCGCTGGCCTCCGAGACGGACGCCGGGACCCGCAAGCCCGCGACCACGCTCTATCGGTCACTGGCGCGCTGGGAGCGCCCGGTTCCCGTCGGGAGATACGCGACCTCCCGCTACACGCTCGCGGAAGTGCATCCCGTCACGGGCCGCATGCATCAGATCAGGCGGCATTTCGCGCATCTTTCCCATCCGCTCCTTGGAGACACCATTTACGGGGACGGACGGCACAACCGCGCGTTCCGCGAGCACTTGGGAACTCCGCAGCTGATGCTGAAGGCGTACTCGCTCGAGTTCACGCACCCCGGCACGGGCGAGCGGCTCAGGCTGGTCAGCCGCTGGGAGTCCACGTGGCATCGGCTTTTCGACTCGATCGGCCTCTGCCCGTGGGTGGCCGCGGCATCGGCGTTGCAACCCGAGTGGGGTCGGGAGAACAGCCATGGCCACGTCGAATTCCAGCAACAAGAAGATTTTCAATCCGATCCATAACCCGCTCGATGTCGAAGGGTCGATCGACCTTCCTTCGGGCAGCGAGCCCGGAAGCGTCGAGTTCCGTCCGAAGCATACGAACTTCTCGGAGGAAAAGGCCCGCGAGCCCGCCGAGGGCCGCACCGACGTGATGGAAGGCGCGGACGACGTGATGTCCGGCGCCGGCGAGCTGATGACCGACGCGTCCGACTTCTCGCATACCCACAACGCCGAGATGCGAGCCGACGACGGAATCGACGTCGAGACCTCGAAGGCGGACATCTCTTCGCGCGGGGACATGCCCGTCGGGCAGAGCGTGGATCGCGGCGTCGGTCCCTCAGGCGACATGAAGCCCGCCTGGGACCGCCCCATGAGCGTCCACGAGGAGTCGCACAACCCGCTCACCATCGAGAGGATGCGGAACCACAGCGTTCGCGGGGGCTATGAAGGAGCGCCCGAGCTCGAGGCGGAGCATCGCCGCATGAGGATGCAGAAGGGCAAAAAGAACGCGGCCTAGGGCCGCGAGGGTTGCGGCTCCGCGCCCGCTCGACTAGATCTGGCCATTGGGGGGGGGCCGGGTCCTTGAGCAGCCAACGCGCATTTGTCCGCGCAGTTCTTCTGGCGATCTCGTTACAGGGAGTCGCCGCGCGGGCCGCACCCACCATCACCACGATCCAAGAGGACGGCGCCTGGTGCTGGTTCCAGGACGAGCGCGCGCTCATCCGGGACGGTCAGCTCGCCGTCGGATCGATCTCGAGCCAGGGCGACATCCAGGTGGCCAGGCTCGACCTCGCCACCCGCGCGCGCCGGACCGCGGTCCTCCATCCCGCGCTCGAGCGCGACGATCACGACTCCCCTGCGCTCGTCTTCCGCCCGGACGGCGCCCTCATGGCGTTCTACTCGAAGCACGGCGCCGACAACCGCATGCGCATCCGCGAGACGCGCGGCGACTGGAAGTCCCTGAGCTTCGCGCCCGAGCGACACTACACGGCCGGGCTGGGGCCGGGATTCTCGTACGCGAACCCGTTCGTGCTCTCCTCCGAGGGCAACCGCCTTTACAACTTCTGGCGCGGGGCCTTCTGGAACCCCAGTTTCATCTCGAGCGCGGACGGGGGAGCGACCTGGGGAAAGGCCGCCAGATTCATACGCATCGACGGGCACCGTCCCTACGTGAAATACGCGAGCGACGGCAGGAGCCGCATCCACTTCGCTTTCACCGAGGCGCACCCGAACGACCTTCTCCGCAAGGAAGGGAAGGCGACGTCGATCCACCACGCCTATTATGAAGGTGGTTTCCTGCGCGCGAGCGGGGGCGTTCCGCTCAAGGCGCTTCACGAGGGGATCGAGCCGTCGCAGGCGACGATCGTCCATCGGGACCCCGACCCCGCCTCGGGGCGCGCCGCGTGGATCTGGGATCTCGCCATCGATCCGGCGACGCAGGAGCCGATCCTTGTCTATTCGGTGAGCGTCTCCGGCGCGCCGGCTCCGGCGGCCGATCACCGGTACTTTCTCGCGCGCTTCGGGAAGGGCGGCTGGCAGTCGGCCGAGATCGCCCACGCGGGCACCGCGCTATATCCCGGCGAATCCTTCTAC
>CAYZKI010000053.1:0-12499 GCA_964478745.1 uncultured Bacteriovoracaceae bacterium | reverse complement strand
GAATCACTCGAAGTAGGGGGCCCAGCCCGAAGAATTTTCGGCCGATTCGAAGCCGTGCGCGATCCTGAGCTCGTGCCCGTCCGACAGCGGCGGCAGCGCGTCTTTCGCGAACCAGCCGATCTCCGTCGTTTCCTCCGAGAGCGTGGGCGTCCCGCCCTCGAGCTCGCCTCGAAAGAAGATGTGCGTGAATTCATTCTCTTTCCACGGATAGTGGACGTACTCGTAGCACTGCGAGCTGTAGACGCCGATCAGCCGGGTCACGCGCACCCGGTACCCCGATTCCTCGAAGCACTCGCGGACCGCGCACTGCGCTGGCGTCTCGCCGAGATCCTGACAGCCGCCGGGCATCGCCCAGAATCCGTTGTCCGCGCGCCGAACGAGCAGGACCTTGCCTTCGGCGTTGAGGACGAAGACGTCTGCGGCGACCATGGGCGTGACCGGTTTCGGCATCGGAACAACTCTCCTCTAAAGCGCCCAGCCGATGCGCACCGTGACTTCCGGGCCGACTCCTTCCCGATAGACCCGCGAGATCTTTCGGTGCCACTTGTCGTTATCCGAACGAAGCATGTGGGAAAGGCCGGCACCAAGACTGAGGCTCGGGCCTGAATCAAGGAACCAGTGGTACGCGATCGTGCCGCCTGCGGTAATGATGTCGAATTTGCTCCACGCCGAGATAAACGGCGTCAGTCCCCAGCCGTCCGTGAAGGGTCGAGTTCCCAGCCAATAGGTTCCTTCGATTCCCAGGATCGTGATCATGGGTGGGCGGCTATAGGTGCTTTGTCCTGGTCCGATCAGGGTCAGGTTAGCGCCGAGGGAAAGGCGCTCCGATGCCACGATCCCGAAGCCCAGAGGTGGGATGGATTGGGTGAAGAGCGAGGTGAAGGGCGCCAGATACAGGTGAGCGCCCGGCGCTGGGGGCTCGATCACGCCGCCGGAATTCGCCGACTGAGCCTCCGGGCCCGCGGCCGCGCAGGCGGTTCCCGCGATGAATCCCGCCGCCAAAAGCAAGCTGAGGCTCAATACGCGAATCATGATTCCCTCGAGTCAGAAAACGAAAGGGCCGACCGTCTTTCGACAGCCGGCCCTCCCAAAACGATCACTCGTCTGAATTAGGGCAGGATCTTAACGAACGCGATAACGAACGCGTACAGAACCAGCGACTCGATCAGAGCGAGACCGATGATCATCGGGACGAAAACCTTGCCGGAAGCGGCCGGGTTACGGGCGATGCCTTCGAGAGCTGCGGTAGCGGTACGGCCTTGGCCGAGCGAACCACCGAATGCAGCGAGACCGATGGCGAGAGCCGCGCCGAGGGTGTCATAGAGACCGCGGCCGGTTGCGCCAGCAGCGCCTTCTTCAGCGAATGCCATCGAGGTGCCGAAAACGAGAACCATTGCGCTCAGGGTGAGAAGTGCTTTACGGAAGTTCATACTTAATTCCATCCTTTCAATACGTAACGTGCTTGCTTAGTGATCGTGAGCTGTTGACAACGAGATGTAGACCATCGTCATCAAGCAGAAGACGAAAGCCTGGACAAAGGCCACAAATATCCCCAGCCCGTAGAAAATCATGGGCAGGCCCCAGGGAACCAGATCGCTGAAAACCGTCAGGACGACGTGGTCGCCCATGATGTTTCCGCGGAGACGCAGAGCCAGCGAGAGGGGACGGAACACGTGGGACGCGATCTCGATGACGAGCATCAGAGGCGCGAGCCAGAGAACCGGACCGAGGAAGTGCTTGAGGTAGCCCAAGCCATTCGCCCTCAAACCAGCGATGTTGTAGAAAATGAAAACGAACAGGCCCAACGCGAGAGTCGTGTTGAGGTTATCGGTCGGGGGCAGGAAGCCCGGGATCAGGCCGACGATGTTCGATGCGAAGATGAAAACGAAGAGCGTGCCGACGACCGGGAAGTAGGTCGGGGCATCATGATGACCGATCACGTTCTCGGTCAGCTTGTAGAGGCTCTCGGCGACGATCTCGACGGCCTTCCTGAAGGTCCACTTCGACTGGGTAAAGAGAGCGCCATCGGTCGTCTTCAGTGCGGCGCGAAGCTGCACAGTCGCGACCGTGGTCGCCAGGACGAGCAGCACAGCGATCAAAACAGCCATCGGCACATGATGCGGCTCATGCTCCAGGCCAGGAACCAGGTTCAACCAGTTAAAACCGGACGAGGCCATCGGCACGAGACGCGACACGTGCTCCAGGCCAGGAATCAGGCTCAACCAGTCAAGACCAAGCTGTTCATGCATGTGGTAATTCCCTTTGGCTCCACCAAATCCCGCCGAAGACAGGGACCACGACAAGGGTGGCCGTACCAGCCAATAACCCGGGTGCCGGGATCGCCCGTTGAGACAACAGGATCGCTCCGAAAATTCCAAGGCAAGCTAGCTTAAGAATTCCCCAAGTGGAAGCCTGAATTATCAACGGTCCACGGAATTCACCAGCCGTGTCAGACGCCAGTCTGAGAAAGGCCGAAACGGCCAAAGCCAGAGTAAGCAAATCGGCTAACGACAGGGCCCAGAAGATGAAAAACCAGCGGAAGGCCGGGCCCTGGGTTTCCGGGGTCGCGAACTGCCAGCAAGCGCCCGTGCCGATCGCGCCCCAAGCCAGGGCGACGACGAGAAAAGGCATGACGGCACGACGGGTGATCACGGACTCAGGTTCCCCATTCTTTCTTGGAGATCTGATACACCCGGTAGAAGCCCAAAGCGAGGCCAAGCATCAGCGTGATGACCATCGTCCAGCTGGGAAACCCAAGGTACTTCTGGACCGCGTAGCCCAGGGCGATGCCGGCCGCGCTTGCGCCGATCAGGTAGCTGACGATGACCCCGAAGAGGCCAAACGTCCGGATCATGTGCCGCCGGCTCTCGGCGTCGGTCGGGTTGCTGGGCTGCTTCGGATCCGGGTCCGGCATCGTTCAATGGCTCCGCTGAGCTTTGCGCTCTTTGATCCGGGCCAGCTTGATCTGGATGACCTGGGGAGAAGGGTAAGTCGATTTGAGCGCCTCGAACGCATGATAGGCGGCGTCCAGCTGGTCCATCTCTTCCAGGCAGGCCGCGATGCCGAAGCGGGCCTCGGGGACCAGGGCACTCTTGGGGTACTTCTTGAGAAAGGCCTGGTAGGCGTCGATCGCCTCCTGGAAACCCTCCTCGCTCTGCTTGTTCCTCGTGTAGAGGGTCACTCCGACCTCGTACATGCCCCGTTCCGCCCATTCGCTGGTCGGATGCCTCCGGATCAGCCTGCGGTAGGTGTCGATGGCCTCGCTGAAGTGCCAGAGGAAGAACTGGCTCCTGCCGACCCGGTACAGGAACTCCGGCGCCTCCGGGGCGTCGGGCTTGGCCTTCAGAAGGGCCTCGTAGTGCTGGACGGCCTGCTCGTACTGCTCGAGCTTCGCGAACAGGAGCTCGCCGACCTGCTTTTCCGCCTCCCAGGCGCTCTCGTGACCGGCCCGTTTTTCAGCGTAGGTCCGGAACTTCCGGATGGCCTCCCCGTACTGGGAAAGGAAATAGGCTTCCGTGACCGCCGCGCGGTAAAGCGCCTGCAGACCGAGCTCGCCGTCGGGATCCCTGCGGGAAACCCGCTCGAACTCGACGACCGCCGCTTCGTACTTTCCGTCGGTCCACAGCTTCTCGGCCAGGATGTACTGGTTCTGCGGGCTGTTCGAAGTGCACGCCGAGGCCGATAGCCAGGCCGCGAGAGTCAGCAGAAAGAGACGGCGGAACAATACTTCCATCTCCGGCTCAGTGGACCGTCGGGGTCCCGTCGCCACCTGTGCCCGAGCCGTTCGGGGCGCCGTCCGCCACGGCCGCGTCGCCCGAGTCTTCGGCCATGTACTCGAACGAGACGACCTTCTCGCCGGCGGCGACGTTCATCACGCGCACGCCCTGGGTGTTGCGGCCCTGCTCGGAGATCTCGGCGACCCGGACCCGGATCATCGTGCCGCGGTTCGAGACCAGCATCACGGTATCCTTCGGGCCGACCTGGAGGCTGCCCAGGATCGCTCCCGTGCGGTCGGTCGCCTTCATGTTGATGACGCCTTTGCCGCCACGATGGGTCTTGCGGTACTCGCTGACCGGCGTGCGCTTGCCCTGGCCGAGCTCGGAGATCGTCAGGATCTCATAGCCCTTCGACGGGTCATCGACCTTGTCGAGGATCTCCATCGAAACCACGCGGTCTTCGCCGTCGAGGTTCATGCCGGTCACGCCGCGCGCCGAGCGTCCCATCGCGCGGACGTCCTCTTCGTCGAAGCGGATCGCCATGCCTTCGCGCGAGCAGAGGAGGACCTCGTTGTTTCCGTTGGTCACCTTCGCCGCGACCAGCTCGTCGCCGTCGTCGATCGAGATCGCGTTGATGCCGGCCGCGCGCACGTTGCTGAAGTCGCTGAGAGGCGTCTTCTTCACGACGCCCGCGCGCGTGGCCATCATCACGTATTCCTTCTCGGAGAACTCCTTCACCGGGAGGATCGCCTTGATCTTCTCGTTCGGGGCGAGCTGGAGCAGGTTCACGATCGCCTTGCCGCGCGAGGTGCGGCCGGCTTCGGGGATCTTGTAGACCTTCAGCCAATGCAGCCTTCCGCGGTCGGAGAAGCAGAGCAGGTATGCGAGGGTGTTAGTCGCGTAGATCGCGGTCGCGAAATCCTCGTCCGTGGTGCCCATGCCCTTGATGCCCTTGCCGCCGCGTCCCTGGACGCGGAACTGGCTCGGATCCGTGCGCTTCACGTAGCCGGAGTGAGTGATCGAGACGAGGGTGTCCTTGTCGGCGATCAGCTCCTCGGTCTCGAACTCGGTGGTGGCGCCGTAGACGATCTCGGTGCGGCGCTTGTCGCCGTAAGCCTTCTTCACCTCGAGAAGCTCGTTCTTGATGATCTCGAAAACGAGGGCCTCGCTCGAGAGGATCTTCTTGAGGCTTTCGATCAGCGCCAGGATGTCCTTGTACTCCTGGATGATCTTGTCGCGCTCGAGGCCGGTCAGGCGCTGCAGGCGCATGTCGAGGATCGCCTGCGCCTGCAGCTCGCTGAAGCTGAAACGGGCGATCAAGCCGAGACGGGCATCGTCCGGCGACTTCGCTCCCTTGATGAGGGCGATCACCTCGTCGATGTTCTCGACGGCGCGCTTCAGACCTTCCAAGATGTGAGCGCGCGCCTCGGCCTTCTTGAGGTCGAAGATCGTGCGGCGGATGACGACTTCCTTGCGATGCTCGACGAACGCCCAGAGCATGTCGCGAAGGTTGAACACCTTCGGCTGCCCGTGATGGATCGCCAGCATGTTGAAGCCGATGTTGTCCTGGAGCTGCGTGAGCTTGTAGAGGCGGTTGAGCAGGATGTTCGAGTTCTCGCCCTTCTTGATCTCGATCACGATGCGCATGCCCGTGCGGTCGGACTCGTCGCGCAGGTCGGAGATGCCCTCGATCTTCTTGTCGCGGACCAGGTCGGCGATGCGCTCGATCAGCTTCGCCTTGTTCACCTGGTAAGGGAGCTCGCTGACGATGATGCGTTCGCGGTCGTTCTTGTACGGCTCGATCTCCGTCTTCGCGCGAAGAGTGATGGAGCCGCGGCCGGTGCGATACGCCTCCTTGAGCCCGTCGCCGAAGCCGTACGCGCCCGTAGGGAAGTCGGGGCCTTTCACGTACTGAAGCATGGCGTCCGTGTCGAGCTTAGGATTGTCGATCAGCGCGACCGTCGCATCGACGATCTCCGAGAGATTGTGCGGCGGAATGCTGGTGGCCATGCCGACGGCGATCCCGGCCGAGCCGTTGACGATCAGGTTCGGGATCCTCGTCGGAAGGACCAGCGGTTCCTTCAAGCTGTCGTCGTAGTTCGGGCCGAAGTCGACGGTCTCTTTCTCGAGATCCGCGAGGAGCTCGTCGGCCATCTTCTCCATGCGGACTTCCGTGTAGCGCATGGCCGCCGGCGCATCGCCGTCGATCGAGCCGAAGTTGCCCTGGCCGTCGATGAGCGGGTAGCGAAGCGAGAAATCCTGCGCCATGCGCACGATCGTGTCGTACACGGCGACGTCGCCGTGCGGGTGGTATTTACCGATGACGTCACCGACCACGCGCGCCGATTTCTTGTACGGCTTGTTATGGGTGTTGCCCAGGTCGTACATCGCGTACAGGACGCGGCGATGGACGGGCTTCAGTCCGTCGCGGACGTCGGGAAGGGCGCGGCCCACGATCACGCTCATCGCGTAGTCGAGATAGGCTCCCCGCATTTCCTCTTCGATGGTGATCGTGACGACGTTGTTGCCGCCGCCGGTACCGCCTGGCTGCTGTTGGTTCTGGCCCTGTTCGCTCATACGTCAAGGTTCCTGACTCGGAGGGCGTTTTCCTCGATGAACTGGCGGCGCGGCTCGACCGCGTCGCCCATCAGAACGGAGAAGATCCCGTCGGCTTCGACGGCGTCGTCGACGGACACCCGGAGGAGCGTGCGTCTCATCGGATCCATCGTCGTTTCCCAGAGCTGCTCGGGGTTCATTTCGCCCAGGCCTTTGTAGCGCTGGATCACGGCGCCGACCTTGACGCTCTCGACGACCTTCTGCGCGAGCTCCTCGCCGTTCTCGGCGACGGTCTCGGACTTGTTCGCCTGCTTGATCGTGTACGGGCCCGGGCCGATCGACTGGATCGCGGCGTAGAACTTCGAGAGCTCCTCGTATTCGGGCGACTCGAGCATCCCGGAGTTGAGCGCCGTCATGCGCTTGCCGCCTTCGGTCGCGACCTCCGCGGTGGCGAACCAGGTGTTGTGCTCGGCGTCCTTCGCGATCGTGAAGGTCAGGTTCACGTTCTTTTTCTGGAGCTCGGAGGCGATCTTCGTGAGCGCGGCCTTGAGGGTGTCCTCGCCCGCGAGCGTCTTCGCGGTCACGCCGTGAGCGACGAGAGCGCGGAGGAAGTCGGGGTTCGTCCGGCGCGACGCGCGCTCGATGCCTTTCGTGAAGCGGGCCGCCGCCTTGAGCGCGGGGATCGCGGCGCTCGGAGCGATCGTCTTCCCGTTCGCGGTGATCTCCATGTCCTCGAGGCCGCTCGATAGCAGGTGCTCGGAAAGCTCGAGCTCGTTCTTGAGGTAGCGCTCCTTGTTGCCCTTCTTCATGCGATAGAGCGGGGGCTGCGCGATGTAGAGGTAGCCTTTCTCGATCACCTCCGGCATCTGCCGGTAGAAGAACGTGAGCAGCAGGGTGCGGATGTGGGATCCGTCGACATCGGCGTCGGTCATGATCACGATCTTGTGATAGCGGATCTTGGTGATGTCGAAGTCGTCCTTGCCGATGCCGGCGCCGAGCGCCGTGATGAGGATCTTGATTTCCTCGAAAGAGAGCATCTTGTCGAAACGGGCCTTCTCGACGTTGAGGATCTTGCCCTTGAGGGGAAGGATCGCCTGGTTCTTGCGGTCGCGGCCCTGCTTGGCCGAGCCGCCGGCGCTGTCGCCTTCGACGAGATAGATCTCGCACAGAGCCGGGTCGCGCTCCTGGCAGTCCGCCATCTTGCCGGGAAGGCCGCCGAAATCGAGGGCCGTCTTGCGGCGGGTGAGATCGCGCGCCTTTCGGGCGGCGATGCGCGCCGCCGCCGAGTCGACCGCCTTCTGGACGATCTTCTTGCCGATCGCGGGATTCTGCTCGAGGTAATCGGTGAGCTTCTCGTAGACGACCGCGTTCGCGAAGGTCTCGACCTCGCTGTTGCCGAGCTTGGTCTTGGTCTGGCCCTCGAACTGGGGCTCCGGAACCTTCGCGCTGATCACGCAGGCCAGGCCTTCGCGGACGTCCTCGCCCTGGATGCCGTCCTTGAAGTTCTTCAGCAGGCCGTTGTCGTTCGCGTACTTGTTGACCACTCGAGTGAGCGCGCTGCGGAAGCCGGAGACGTGGGTGCCGCCCTCGATGGTGTTGATGTTGTTCACGTACGAGGAGATCGTCTCAGCGTACGAGTCGTTCCACTGCATCGCGATGTCGAGCGAGAGGTAATCCTTCGTGTGCGAGAAGTAGATCACCTTGTCGTGGAGCTTCTGCTTGGACTTGTTGATGTGCTCGACGAACTGGACGAGGCCTCCCTCGTAGTGGAACTCGAACTTCTTGACGGGCTCGAGGCGCTCGTCGGTGAGCGTGAGGCGGATGCCGCTGTTCAGGAACGCGAGCTCGCGAAGACGGGCCGCGAGGGTGTCGATGTTGTACTCGACCGTCTCGAAGATCTCCGGATCGGGCTTGAAAGTGGTCATGGTGCCGCGCTTGTCGGTCACGCCAACTTCCTTCAGCGGCGCGATCGGTGTGCCGCGCTTGTAGGACTGCTTGTAGACCTTGCCGCCCTGGCGCACTTCCACGTGCATGATCTCCGAGAGCGCGTTCACGACCGCGGCGCCGACGCCGTGGAGGCCGCCCGAGACTTTGTAGGCGCCGCCTTCCTCGTTGAACTTGCCGCCCGCATGCAGCTTGGTCATGACGACTTCGACGGCCGACACGCCCGTGCTGTGCATGCCGACCGGAATCCCGCGGCCGTCGTCCTCGACGGTGACCGAGTTATCCACATGGACGGTCACGTTGATGTTCTTCGCGTAGCCCGCGAGCGCCTCGTCGATCGAGTTGTCGGTGATTTCGTAAACACAGTGGTGAAGGCCGCGGACGGCCGTGTCACCGATGTACATGCCGGGACGCTTGCGAACGGCCTCGAGGCCCTCGAGCACTTTGATTTTGTCGGCGGAGTACTCGTTACTGCGCGTCGCCGCGCTTTCGTGTTCAGTCATCAAGTCCCTTTAAGCGTTTGTTTCGCTTAGCGAAGGAGGGGAAGACTGCAACGATCCTTGAACCACCCAGACTTTTTGTCCCGCGGAGATCGATTCTTCCGTCGTCGTAACGAAGACCTGAAGATTCGAGTGGGACAGAAAATCCAAAAGGAAAGTTCGTCTCTCCCGATCCAGCTCGGAGGAAAAATCGTCCAGGAGAAATACGGGCTGGTGACCCGTCGACGTCTGAAACAATTCGATTTCCGCGAGCTTAAGCGCCAGGAGGGCTGATCGCACTTCACCTTGGGAGCCATGTCCTTTCAGAACTTGGCTTCCCAGGTAAAACGTCCAGTCATCGCGATGCGGTCCGACGAGGGAATGACCCGATCGAAGCTCCGCAGGCTCAAGGACTGACAGCCGTTTCCAGAACGCTTGTTCTAGTAGTTCTAGTGAAGGCAACTGCCCGTGTCCAGCGAAATGTACCGAAGTTAAGGTATCGTTTTCTAAAGATAAACTCTCAATTTTCGGGACCCAATTTGAGAGATAAATTGCGCGGAGTTCGACTTCGGTGGGAATGATTTTACGCATCAAGTCAGAGAGCTGGAAATTCGCCCTCTGAAGCCACTCAAGTCGTCTCAGACCGATATAGGCGCCATATTCGGCCATGGGTTCGGTGAAGCCCAGGAGCAGCTCGGTGCCGCCGGGCGGCCGCGTGCCCTCGAAGGACTTCAGCAGAGCGTTCCGCTGCTGCAAGAGCCTCTGGTACTTCTGGAGGGCCTTCAGATACTTGATGTCTTCCGCGGCCAGAACGCGATCCAAATACCCGCGCCGAAGAGTCGGTTCACCCCGAACCAGATCATGATCGGAGGGATTGAAGATCACCGAATGGAAACCGAGCTCGAACTGCCCGAACCGTTGACTGAGAAAGGCAGTCGGACTTTTGTAAGGCTTGCCGTTGATGAACGCGATCTTGGAGGCCCGGTCCGGATCGGCGATGTCCCGTTCGAAGACGACCTTGAGTGAAGTCTTCCAGTCGGAGGCCGCGCCGATGTCGCACTCGATCTCCGCGAGCGACTCGTTCCACCGAATCACTTCGTTCGACTTCGAGCCGCGAAACGAACGCAGCGACGAAAGAAAACCGATCGCTTCGAGGAAGCTCGTCTTGCCCTGGCCGTTTCTTCCCAGGAGAAAATTCAGCTGAGGGCTCGGACGATAAGTCGACTCCCGAATGTTCCGGAAATTTCGGAGCGTGAGCGAGTCGACCTTCACACGAACAGACTAAATGCGCATCGGCATGATCACGTAAGTGTGAGCCTTGTGGCCTTCTTCCTTGAGGATGCCCGGACTCAGGCGGTCCTTCAGGAGGAATTCCAAACGCTCTGACTTCATGACCGTCAGGCACTCGAGCAGGTACTTCGAATTGAAGCCGATCTCGAGAGCCTCGCCGGAATAATCCACATCGATCTCTTCGCGAGCCTCTCCCATGTCCGGGTTGCTCGATGAGATCGTCAGGCCGCCCTTTTGAAGAGCGAGCTTCACGCCACGGCTCTTCTCGTGCGCGAGCAGGCTCACGCGCTTGAGAGCGGAGTTGAAAGTCTCGCGGTCGATCTTCACCACGCGATCGGCGACCTTCGGGATCACCAGGCGGTAATCCGGGTACTCGCCGTCGATCAGGCGGATAAAGAGATAAGTTCCCGGGCTTTTCGCGAAGATATAGCCGCGTTCGAAAGCCAGTCCGACCGACGTCGCACCTTCATCGAGAAGCTTGCGCAGCTCGCTCAATCCCTTCTTGGGGATGATCACGCCACGCTTGAGCTCGGGCATCTTGAGAAAGACTTCGTGATCGACGAACGACAACCTGTGGCCATCGGTCGCGGTCATGCGCATCACGCTGTTCTCGAGATGCTCGAAGAAAACCCCGTTGAGGTGATAACGGGTGGCATCGGTCGAGACCGCGAACTGGGTGCGTTCGATCATGTCGCGAAGAGCTTCGCTCTGCGCATCGACGTAAGGCTTGTCTTCGAACGAGGGCAACGAAGGATACTCATCTGCCGCGAGGCTCACGATATTGAATCGTGACTTGCCACAGACGATCTCAACCCAGTTGTTGTCCTTGCGAGCGATCTGAAGGGGCTTATCGGGCAGCTCCTTCACGATATCGAGGAAGTGCTTCGCTGAAAGAGTGATCCGGCCTTCCTGTTGGACTTCCACTGGAAGGCTGACTTTGATCCCTACTTCAAGGTCAGTTGCAGCGAGCGAGAGCTCTTGGCCCTTCACCGTGCAGAGAATGTTTCCAAGAATCTGAATCGTGTTCTTTCGCTCAACGACCGACTGTGCCTTCTGTAAGGCCTCTAAGAGCGGATTCCTGTGAATTGTGAAATTCATGGCTTTCCCCCGATTTCTCCCTCTTACCCATACAGGGGAGTCTTATCTATATAAAAGATCGTAGTAGTAGTAGGGGCTGTGGATATGTGGATAACAGGCTCAACCCTCGAGAACCGTTCGCGAAACCACGTGGATAAGCCTGTGGAAAACCCCTGTGGATAAGTCGATCGATTTGGGGATAAGTCGTCAGCTCTCCAGAACGAAACGTTATCCACAGACTTATCCACACTCATTTGTGGATAAGTGGATAACTCCGAGCACTTTACTCGGAGCATTAGCCCCCAGATGCCTCTAGAAGGCCTTCCCAGCAGACTTATCCCCAAAGACCAAGCGTAGTGGTTCGATTCAAGAAATTCCCGATTCGTCGAAATCGGCTCGGTTGTGTGGATAACTTTCTAACTTCTAGAAATAACGAAAGAACCACTTTGTGGATATGTGGATAACTCTGTGGATAAGTAGGGGGATAACTTGTGGATAACTTTTTATCCACATCTCATCCACAGGGTTTTCCACAGGCTTATCCACACAAAATCACTATTCCGACAAATTCACT
The DNA here is from genome assembly GCA_964478745.1 of uncultured Bacteriovoracaceae bacterium. GTDB lineage: Bacteria > Bdellovibrionota > UBA1018 > UBA1018 > UBA1018 > CAYZKI01. Next base: position 863 of record CAYZKI010000053.1, on the reverse strand, counting down.
CAAAACGGACACCCCTAGAGAATCGATTCTGAAAAACCGATGTCCCTAGAGAAGGGGAGTGCCTTGGGCGAAAGAGCAGCAGCGATCGGGATGAGCGTCCTTCTTCTCTGCCTTTGGGGCTCAGAGCTTGCCCTGGCGGTGTCGTCCGGCTGCGTCTTCCGTTCGATGTCCCAGGCTCCGCCCAAGGAGACTTTTGCAGAAGCGGTTTCGGCTGGACGGATCCGGCAGCTGATCCGGGACCAGCCCGGCCTCCAGGTCGAAGTGGGCGCGGCGCACGCACCCCTGTGCCGGGAGTGCGTTCAGATGGATCGGTACGTCTCCCAGCGCGACCTGCACACGGATCTTCTCCGTAAGAAGCTGGGAAGGAATCCCAGCCCACAGGAGCTCGAAGGCGCCCTCTCGCGCCTGCTTGCGCACGAGAGGAGCGACAGCCCCTGGGAGGTGGCCCGATCCGGTCGCGGGATCGTCGGCGATGCCTCCCGGATGCCCATCTCCTCGGGGAAAGCATCCCTGATCATCTCGAAGAACTATCCGTGGTTCGGAGACGCCTCGAAGCACGAGCCCACGATTCGAAAGGTTCTCGGCGAGTTCAGCAGGGTCCTCCGGAACGACGGCCGCGTGCTCCTCCTGATCGACGAGCCCGCGCAGGATTGGGGGCTGCACGCCCGGGTCGCGCACTCGCTCGGGTTCCTCTGGCAGGAAATCCGCGGTCAGGACTTTTCCGGAATTCTGCTCAGGAAGTAGGTTTTACGTCCGGGTCGGGGCGTTGGCCCGGATGTAATCCACGACTTCCTGGAGGCTCGCGCCTGGAGTGAAGACCATGTTCACTCCCTGCTTCTTGAGAGTCGGGATGTCCTCGTCAG
>CAYZKI010000052.1:2939-12513 GCA_964478745.1 uncultured Bacteriovoracaceae bacterium | reverse complement strand
ATCGTGAAACGCGATAACCAGGGCTACATCGTCGACATCGTCGCTCCGACACAGAACCTGTCGGCGCAGCAGGTGTCCGGTCTCGATCTCTCCACGTCGATCCGGCCCGTCTCGATGTTCCGTCTCTCGGCCGAGCACTCGCGCCTCTTCAGCTTCCGGGAAGAGGGCTTCCCGGGGATCGGCCTGAGGAACAAGCTCGGCGAGAACGGGCGCCCGCGCTGGAGGAACACCGTTTCGGCGAGCTTCCTGCCCAACGACAACCATGACCTGACGCTCACCGCGCTCACCATCGCGGGCCAGCAGAAGGCCGTGGCGGCCATGGGTAAGCTCCCGAACTACACCCAGCTGGACGTCGCGTACTCTTTGCGCACGAAGAGCATCGGAACGTTCAGCGTCGGGGTGAAAAACGTGCTCGGCACGACGCCGCCGCTCGACGACAGCATGCCGTCCGATCAGCTGAACACGGAGCTCTACGACCAGGTCGGACGCCAGTTCCTGGTCGGATACCAGCGGACCTTCTGAGCAAGGCGGAGACGACATGGAACTCGCGAAGAACCCGAGCTCGACCTGGATCGAGCCACGCAAGAGAGAAGGAAAGGACGGGATCCCGAAAGGGATCCTGTCCCCCTCCTCGCCTCCGGGCTCGTTCCTGACCTCGCTCGCCCTGCATGGCCTCATGGCCGCGTCGGTCGTGGCCCTCATGAACACCGGGCTTTTCCAGGAGGAAGAGGCCCCGGTCTACATGGACCTCGGATACGAGGTGCTCGACGAGCCTCCCGCCCAGGTGAAGGAAGCGAAGCCCATCGCCCGGGCCAAGGCGCCGGAGGCGCCCGTGAAGACGCAGGCCCCGGTCGCGGCCACCCAGGAGCTCCAGGACGAACAGAGTGACATCAAGGGAACGCAGGCCGCGGCGAAGCCCGCCGAGTCGACGGGAGCGCAGGGCAACGGATCCGCCGAGGCGGTCCCCTACTACAAGATCAAGCCGAAGTATCCGCAGGCCGCGCTCGTCAGTGGCGAAGAAGGCTGGGTTCTCATGAAGATCGACGTCACCGAAACCGGTGAAGTCGAGAACATCCGCGTCGTCGACGGCGAGAAGAGGAACCTGTTCCAGGATGAGGCCAGGAGAGCGGTCGCGAAGTGGAAGTACCGGCCGTTCACGGACCCCTCCGGAAACCCGGTCAGGAAGGCCGATCACCCCGTGCGCGTCGACTTCAAGCTCCAGGACGCCTGACCACCACCGAACTATCGAGGAGAAATCGTATGGAAACCCTGTTCAAGATCTCAGAAGCCTCCGCAAACGGAATCCTTTGGCTGATGCTGCTTCTCAGCGTCATCAGCGTATCGATCATGATCGAGCGGTATCTGACGTTGCGGAAGATCAGCTCGTCCAGCCAGCAGATGGCGACCCGCTTCAGGAAGGTCATCGAGAGCCAGGATCTCGCGCAGATCGAGAAGCTGTCCAAGGAGGAGGCCTCGATCGAGGCGCGAGCCCTCGACCACGGGCTTCTGTTCGTGAACAAGCACGGCGCGGGCGGTCTCGACGACCTGTTCAACTCGTTCAAGGCGATCGAGAGGCCCGCCCTCGAGAAGAACCTGAACGTGCTCGGGACGATCGCGTCGAACGCGCCCTACGTCGGCCTGCTCGGCACCGTCATGGGGATCATGAAGGCGTTCAACGACCTTGCCTCGGGCCCCGGCCAGGGGAACGAGGTCGTCATGGCCGGCATCGCCCACGCCCTGGTCTCGACCGCGGTCGGCCTCGCCGTGGCGATCCCGGCGGTGAGCGCGTTCAACTACTTCAACAAGAAGGTCGGCAACGTCCTGAGCAACATCGACGCCGCCCGTGACCTTTGCATGGCTTACACGAAGAGCCGGAGGATCTGACCATGGCCGCGTCCACTCATCGCAACGACTCCGGAGCGATCGCCGAGATCAACGTCATTCCCCTCGTCGACATCGTCCTCGTGGTGCTGATCATCTTCATGGTCGCGGCTCCCCTGGTGATGCAACCCAAGATCGACATCAACCTGCCGAAGGCCTCGACCGCGAAGGAAGAAAGAGACAAGGTTCCCATGCGCGTCGTCCTGGGCAAGAACGGAGAGCTTTTCCTCAACGACAAGGCGACCACTCCCGCCGCTCTGACGGAGGAAGCGAAGCGCCGGGTCGTCGCTCAACCCGACACGGCCGCTCTCCTGATCGCCGACAAGGACGTCAGGCTCGAGATGGTGACGGAGCTGGTCGACGCGATCAAGATCGGAGGCGTCCAGAAGGTCGCCTTCAGCATCCAGAAAAAGAACTAGCCCGGCCGGATCGGGAGGTCAGAAGTACCAGCCGAGATAGATTCCGGGGAGCGAAGTCCCCGCGGCCAAGGGGACCTTGACGTCGAATCCGAGGTTCAGGCCGTAGTTGGTCTGCCAGTCGAGACCGAAGGCCATGTACGTCGCACCGTCCGAGCCACTCAGACCTCCGAGCGAAGACAGGTCCGCGCCCGTGCCCGTGATGGTTGCCGACACGTAGGAGTAACCGAATGCGGCTGAGGGAGAGAAGTTCCAATTGGGAATAAGAAACTTCGCCTCGCCGCCCAAGGTAGTCGCATCGAGCGTATATCCCGTTCCGCTGACGCTCGTGGAGCCGAAGCCACCGGTCACTCGGACGAAGGAAAGCGCGTTGAAGCCCGCGTTCACGCCCCAGAGCGAGGGATAGGGCGTGCCGAGAAGTCCGCCGAATATCCCGAACTTTTTCATGTCTCGGGAGCCCGCGAACGCGTCCGGCGAGAACGCGAAAAGAGTGACCAAACCCAGCAATCCGACGACGCGTGAAACTTTGCGACGAAAATCCATTCTCATCTCCCCATGAGCCATCTTGGCCATTTCTTAATAGATTACGGACCGCTCTTGCATTGCGCAAGGCATTGGCAAAGCTGCCCAAACGAAATGGCAGCTCTACAGAATTATACTCCGCGTCACGTCGGCGGTCGAGCAAAAGCCAGCCGTGGCAAACCCCTCCGTCAGAAGTTTCACGGTGTGACGGGCGTTCCTGCAGGCGCGGCGCTGGAAATGCCCGAAAGGGAGATGCCCTCCTGATGAAACGATTCCGGATGGTGCTGTCGAGACCCCGGACGCGATCGGATGCGTCGGCGACAGTGTAGTCCGCAACCCTCTCCTGCTCTTCACGATCCGGAAATGAAAAGGGCCCGCGCTCCGTATCCGGTGCGCGGGCCTTTCTTCATTCCGTAAGAGACGGATTACTTCAGGGTCTTCTGGCCAGGCTTCCACTCAGCCGGGCAGAGCTCGCCGGTCTTGAGAGCCTGGAGGGTGCGGATGACTTCCTCGACGGAACGGCCCACGCCCAGGGCGTTGACCGACATCCACTGGAGGACGCCTTTCGGGTCGATCAGGAAGGTGCCGCGCAGGGCGATGCCCTGGTTCTCGATGAGAACGCCGTAGTCGCGCGAGACGGCGTGAGCCGTATCGGCGAGAACCGGGTACTTCACTTCCGGCAGGTCCTTCTCGAACCAAGCCTTGTGCGAGTACTGGCTATCGGTGCTGCATGCGACGACCTGGCAGCCCAGCTCCTTGAACTCCGCCTCATGCTTGGCGAAGGAGCGGATCTCCGTCGGGCAGACGAAGGTGAAGTCGAGCGGATAGAAGAACAGGCAAACCCACTTGCCCTGGAAATCCTTCAGACCGACTTCCTTGAACTGGCCATCGACATAGGCCTGGCCACGGAAATCAGGGGCGAGGGCGCCGACTTTCAAGGGTGTTGCTGACATAAAAAAGTCCTCTCTTTGCTGGGTTGTGAAGTCGTTTCTTGATAGCCTGGGCGTGTTTAGAAATGAAGCGGAAATGAAGCCTCAGGTATTCGAAACACTGCGCCAGTCGCCGATCCGACGACCGTGGGATTGGGTGCTGCTCCTCGTCGCGGCCGCCCTTTGGTACGGCGCGGTAAGGTCGCGTGTCCTGGTCATCGATCCGTATTGCCCCTCCCAGCCCGCGCTCTGCTCGGCCGAGAAGGTTCCCGCGTTCGACCGTTTCCTGCTCCATTCGGAGGAGCCTCGGGCGGACGAGTACTCCTTCCTCACCCAGAATCTCTCAGGAGTCATCGCGCTGCTCCTCCCGTTGCTTCTGCACCTCGCCCGGCTCTTCAGGCGGCAAGCCCCCCTGACGGCGGCTGGACGCTCCCTGGGGCTCGATTGGATGCTGCTCCTTCAGACGACGATGCTGAACGGCCTGCTGACCGAGCTTACCCGGATCATCGTGCAAAGACCCCGACCCTTCGTCTTCGCGAATCCGGAGCGGGGCTATGACGCTGCGAACTATACCGCCTTCTATTCGGGACATACGAGCTTCGCCGCCGCGTCGATGACCGCCCTCTGGCTGATTCTCCTGTCACGCGGAGCGCCCCGCTGGAGCCTCGCACTGGCCGGTGCCTCGGGATTTTCCCTGGTATTTCTAACGGCTGTGTATCGCGTCCTCGCGGGCCGGCACTTCCTCTCCGACACGCTGATCGCCGCTCTCGCCGGATTCGCGGTCGCCTGGTGCGTCGCGTGGATTCACCGGCCCCGTACTGGCCCCGCGCTTGCTTGACACTCTTAGCCGGACAGGCCGCCGGCGGAAACGCGCGCGTGAGCTACCTCAATCTCAGCCACTACGGCGTCATCGGGAATCATCAAAGCGTCGCCATCGTCAGCCGCTTCGGCTCGATCGACTGGTGCTGCCTGCCCGACCTCGACTCCCCCAGCCACTTCGGCGCGCTTCTCGACGACACGCAGGGCGGGCGCTTCTCGATCGCGCCCACGGGCGAGTTCCATTCCGAGCAACACTACCTCCAGCGCACGCTCGTCCTGGAAACCCTGTTCGAAACCCCTTTCGGCCGCGCGGTCGTGACGGACTGGATGCCCCACCCGGCCGAGGGCGCCTTCGGGCATCCGCTTCCCCTGATCTGCAGGCGAATCGAGGTCGTAGCGGGAAGGATCCAGTGGCTCATGAGCTGCTCTCCCCGCTTCGACTACGGCTCGCGGTTTCCGCGCGCCGAGCTGAGGCGCGGAGGCGTCCTGTTCCGCGGAACCGCGACCGACGAGATCGCCCAGCTGGTCATCGAGGACCAGGCCAGGCTGCCGCTCACGATCTCCGAGAACGGAACCTCGGTCGAGTCGCGCTTCACGCTCGAGGCCGGTGAGAGCCTTCAGATCGGCTGGCTCTGGGGGCGCCTTCCGGCGCCGCAGGAGCTCCCGCCTGTCGAGGACACGATCGAGTTCTGGCGGCAGCACGCGCATCGCTGCGAGCCCGGCGGGTGCAAGTTCGCCGGCCCGTGGCATGACTCCGTGGCCAGGTCGGCGCTCCTCCTGAAGCTTCTCAGCAACATCTCGTTCGGATCGCTCGCCGCCGCGGCGACGACGTCCCTTCCCGGGCGCGCCAGCCCCCGGACCTGGGACTACCGCTTCGCCTTCGTGCGCGAGAACGCCGAAGTGGCACCGCTGTTCTTCGATCTCGGGAACCGCGAGGACTCGGTTCGCGCATTCCGCTGGCTCGTCGACATCCTGATGCGCGATCCCGCCGAGGAGCTCCAGCCCGTTTACTCGATCGATGGAGGGCGCGCGCTCCCCGAAAGGGAGCTCGCCTATCTCTCGGGCTATCAGGACAACCGTCCCGTGAGGATCGGGAACGGCTCGGCGAAGGCCGTCGAGCTCGACATCTACGGAAGGCTCATCGTCGCGGCGGACGAGTACTACACGCGCTACGACTTCATGCCGCCTCGGGTCTGGGAGAAGCTCTCGTCCATCGCCGATCACGTGTGCCAGGCCTGGCGCAGGCCCGATCACGGCATCTGGAGCTGCCGCGCGAGCTCCCGTCATTACGTGAGCTCGAAGGTGTACTGCTGGCTCGCCCTCGATCGCGCCATCCGGCTCGCGACGCGGCTCGGGCAGCAGGTCCCGCACCGATGGAGCGAGGAGCGCGAGATCCTTCATCGGACGATCTGCGAGCAGGGGTTCGATTCACGCGCGAAATCGTTCGTCCGCGCCTTCGGCTCGCGCGAGCTCGACAGCTCCGCGCTGCTGATCGCGGTGACCGACTTTCTCCCACCGGAAGACCCCCGGGTCGCGGGCACGATCGACGCCATCCAGTCCCAGCTGTGCGACGGCGTGCTCGTTCATCGCTACCACGGCGAGGACGGCGCTCCCGGAAACGACGGCCCGCACCTTCCGAGCAGCTTCCTGCTCACGGCCGCGCTGGCCCGTATCGGCCGCGTCGAGGACGCCATCGATCGCCTGGCCGAGCTTTGCGCGTACGCGACTCCCCTCGGGCTGCTGGGCGAGCAGGTCAACGACCGCACCGGCGAAACCTCCGGAAACTTCCCCTATGCCTCGAGCCATATCTCCCTGATCCAGGCCAGCCTGGCGGTCAACGCCGCGAGAAAGGCCCAGCCGCGCGCGGGGCTCGTCTTCAAGGAGCCCGAGCCGGCCCCGGCCCGTCCGAAGTTCTCTTTGAAAAACCTGGGAAAACTGCGATACCGGTGAGCATGCGAAGAAGCCCGCTGCTCGTGATCTTCCTGATCGTTTTCATCGATCTCGTGGGCTTCGGAATCGTCATCCCGATCCTTCCTTATTATGCCCAGCAGTTCGGCGCCTCGGCTCTCGAGCTCGGATGGCTCATGACCGTGTACTCGCTCGCCCAGTTCCTGCTCTCTCCGTTCTGGGGCAGGCTGTCCGATCGGTTTGGAAGGCGGCCGATCCTCCTTTTCAGCCTGATCGGCACGGTCATCTCGATGACCCTGCTCGGATTCGCTCACTCGCTGGCCTGGCTGTTCCTGGGCCGCCTCTTCGCGGGCGTGTTCACGGCGAACATCTCCACCGCGTACGCCTACGTGGCGGACGTCACCTCGGAAAAGGACCGGGCCAAGGGCATGGGCTTGGTGGGCGCGGGCTTCGGCCTCGGCTTCATCTTCGGCCCGGCGCTGGGCGGGATTCTCTCGCGCCACGGCTACGGGACACCGATGTTCGTGGCGGCGGGCATCGCGGCGCTCAACCTGGTCTTCGCCTTCTTCCGCCTCCCGGAGCCCGCTATCAGCGCCGAGACCCGCGCGGCGAACCGGACCAAACGCTTCGACCTGGCCATGATCCGCGCGGCGTTCTCCGAGCCGCGCACCTCGCTCGCGATCGCGCTCTTCTTCCTGCTCACTCTGGCGGTGACGCAGATGGAAGTCGTCTTCGCCATTTACATGAAGGCCGGCTTCGGATTCGACGCGGAAAGGGCGGGCTATGTCCTCGCGGCGATGGGCGTGATCATGGTGATGATGCAGGGAGGCCTGATCGGCCCGCTGGCCCGCCGCTTCGGCGAGCTCCCGTTGATCCGGATCGGCTTTCTCATCTGCGCAGCCGCTTTGCTCGCCTTCTCGGTTTCCGGCCAGGTCGCGGCCGCGATCGGGTTCCTGTGCCTGCTCGCGGTGGGCCACGGGATGCTCCATCCCGCGCTTTCCAGCCTGGCCTCACTGGGTGCGCCCCCTCATCTGCGCGGCGGGGTCATGGGCGTTTACCACTCCGCTTCGAGCCTGGCGCGAGTCGTGGGCCCGCCCGTCGCCGGCTGGTTTTACGACCATGCGGGCGCGGCTTCGCCCTTTCAGCTGGGCGCGGGCCTGCTCGGCGCCGGCCTGGCGATCGCGCTGGTGAAACGCTCCCTGCCCAGCGTCAGCCGGCCCGCTTGAAGGGCTTCGGCTCGTACGGAGGAGGCGAATCCTGTTGGCGCGGGTAATCGGGCTGGCGATGGATCTCGCTGCCGATCGCTTCGCGCAGGTCTCCCTCTTCGTCTTCCTCAGCCGGCAGCACGCGGCGCTCGCGAGGCTCCTGGGGCCATAGCTGATCCTTCAGGATCCCGACGTCGCTCGGAGTCCTTCCCCCGACATGGTCCTCGGGGCGCTTCGAAAGAAGCCCCAGGTTGAGCACCAGGAAGGCCGACCCGAGCAGGAGCGTAACCAGCACGCCGACCAGCCAGCTGAAGCCGACGGCCCATGCCGCGAAGTCGGTCATCGGGTTATCGGCGGGAAAGGCCTCCACGGGCTGTGCCTGAGGCTGCGCTCCGAAAGGCACGTTGGGCTGCCCGGTCGTGGGATCGGTCGCCCGGTTGCTGACGCTTCCCGCGGGATCGGTGCCCGGCTGGACCACGGGCGCCTCGACCTCCGGCGGCGGGGGCGTGACGACACGCACGTCCGTCGCCGCGTAAGCCGAGGTACCGAGAACCAGCAAGCTTCCGAAAACCGCCAACTGAAGTCGTGAGTTCCGCTGAATCATAGGCGGATAGTCATGCATCCGCCGTGCGCAAGACCGCTCGAGACGGGCGGCCCAAGGCTCGCCCGAGTCGCCTACTTCTGGCGGACCATGCGCTCGATCGCGAACTCGACCGGGATCTCCGGAGCCTTCTGCTCGCTCGCGCCTTCTTTCGAAGGATCGACGCCGATCTTGGCCAGGTCTTCGTTGGTATCCGGCTCGACCTTCGGGCCGAGCGTCTGCACGTAATGCGAGACGGCCCAGCGGTCGTCGACCGGCAGGGTGGCGAAGCTCGGCATCTGATTCAAGCCTTCGCGCAGGGTCTTGAAGATCTGGCTGACCTTGCGGCCGTTCTTCCAACCTTCAGTCAGCGTGAAGTTCCGAGGCTTCGGGACCAGCGCCGCGCCTCCGACCCCGTCGCCCATGCCGGTGGCGCCGTGACAGGTGGCGCACTGCTGCTGATAGACCTCGCGGCCCTTCCCCACGAGCTCCGTGGTCTGAATCCAGGGCTTGCTGATCTTCGAAGCACCGGCCGACGCGGCGAGCGCGCCCTTCGGCACATAGACGTTTCCGCGGAAGAAGAGGTCCGTCGCCGTCAGGACGATAAAGATCGCCAGGAACAGGAAGGACGTCCCGAAGATCACGCCATTCTCGCGACGATCGTAGAGCAGGTTCATGAAGAAAAGCATGACCAGCAGCGCTTTGACCGTCGCGACCAGGAAAGCCACCAGGAAGTTCAACCGTCCCAGGTCAACCCCCGCGATCCAGACCGTGACGAAGGTCAGGAAGAGCAGCGCCGCTCCGACGGACACGGCGACCGAATTCGGCATGATGTGATGATGGTGCTGACCTTTTCCGTGCGTTTGATTTGCCATAATTGCCTCAGCTCACCAGGTACATCAGGGGGAAGAGATAGATCCAAACCAGGTCGACGAAGTGCCAGTAGAAGCCGACCAGCTCGACCGGGGTATAAAAGTTCGGGCTGAACTCGCCGCGGATGGTGCGGAGGATGATCCAGCCGATCAGGCCCATGCCGATCACGACGTGCAAGCCGTGGAGGCCCGTCATGACGAAGTAGAGCGAGAAGTACAGGGGCGCCTTCTCGTGCTTGATCACGCCCTGAGTGAACAGATCCTGATTGAAAAAGCCCGCCGGAAGCGTGCCGACGTGGATCTTATGCGAGTACTCGAAGTACTTCACCACGAGGAACGCGCAGGCGAACAGGAACGTCAGCGTCAGGAACAGGATCGACTGGTCGCGACGGCCCCGCTGCGCGGCGGTCACGCCGAGCACCATCGTGAGCGAGCTCGTGAT
>CAYZKI010000052.1:0-2929 GCA_964478745.1 uncultured Bacteriovoracaceae bacterium | reverse complement strand
TTGTGCGCCTCGGCGAACATGTCGGGATACATGCCGCGGAAGATCGTGTAGGCCACGAAGAGGCCGCCGAACATCAGCACTTCGGTGACGAGGAACACCCACATCCCCTGCTTTGCGCCCTCGAACTCGTCGTCGGCGCTTGCCCAGTGATGCCCGTGGTGATGAACAGCCGTATCGGTAGTTGCCGTAGGATGAGCCATGTCTTTCTCCGTTATGACGGAACCGTTCCCTGCGGCACCGCGCCGTCAGGACGATATTCGTAGGGCCAGGTGGTCACGACCGGATCGCCGTGGAAGTTCTCCGTCGGCGGAGGCGACGGGCTCTGCCACTCGAGCGTATTGGCCTGCCAGGGATTGTTGCCGGCGAGCGCGCCCGTCTTCGTCGCGCGCCAGAGGTACCAGCCGACGTAGGCGAAGCCCGCTCCGATCATCCAGCTGCCCACCGTGGAAACCTGGTTCAGGAGCGTGAACTCCGGCAGGTAGCTCCAGTAGCGGCGGGGCATCCCGAGCGAGCCAGCGATGAACTGCGGGAAGAACGTCACGTTGAAGCCGATGATGATCAGCCAGAACGCGACCTTCGCCTGCGCCTCGGAGAACATCCGGCCGGTCATCTTGGGGAACCAGTAGTGCAGGCCCGCCATGAATCCCATGAGCGTCCCGCCCACCATGACGTAATGGAAGTGAGCGACGACGAAGTAGGTGTCCGTCAGGTGGACGTTGATCGAGAGGGTCGCGAGGAACACGCCGGTCAGGCCCCCGATGGTGAAGAGCTCGAGGAAGCCGAACGCGTAAAGCATCGGCGCGTTGAACCGCAGCGATCCTTTATACATCGTGCCGACCCAGCTGAAGACCTTCACGCCCGTCGGGACGGCCACGAACATCGTCAGCAGCGAGAACACGAAGTTCGCGAGCTCCGACTGGCCGCTGACGAACATGTGGTGTCCCCAAACGATGAACGCGATCAGCGCGATCCCGAAGGACGAGTACGCGATCGCCTTGTAGCCGAAGATCGGCTTGCGGCTGAACACCGGGATCACTTCCGAGATCACGCCGAGCGACGGAAGGATCATGATGTACACGGCCGGGTGCGAGTAGAACCAGAAGAAGTGCTGGAAGAGCACCGGGTCGCCGCCCAGGGCCGGATCGAAGATGCCGACCTTGAGGACGCGCTCGAGGATCAGGAGCAGCAACGTGATCGCGAGGACCGGCGTGGCCAGAACCTGGATGATCGAGGTCGCGTAGATCGCCCACAGGAAAAGCGGCAGCCTCGACCAGGAAAGGCCTGGCGCGCGAAGCTTGTGGATCGACACGATGAAGTTCAAGCCGGTGAGGATCGACGAGAAGCCGGCGACGAAAGCGCCCGCCACGACCGCGATCACGCCCGGGCTGGTGCGGATCGAATACGGCGTATAGAACGTCCACCCGGTATCGGCGCCGCCCCAGTGAAGCGCGCTGATGGCGATCAGGGCGCCGGCGACGTAGATCCAGAACGAAGCCAGGTTCAGCTTCGGGAACGCGACGTCCTTCGCGCCGATCATCATCGGCAGGAAGAAGTTTCCGAGAGCCGCCGGGATCGACGGGATGATCACGAGGAACACCATGATCACGCCGTGGTACGTGAACACGCGGTTATAGGTGTCGGCGTCCATGATCGTGCGGCCCGGAGTCATGAGCTCGAAGCGGATCAGGAGCGCGAAGATGCCTCCGATGAAGAAGAAGAAGAGTACCGAGAACAGGTACATCAGGCCGATGCGCTTGTGATCGATCGTGCCGATCCAGGACATCAGGCCCTTCTGGCTCAGGTAATTATCGCCGTGCGCGGTGGGTGCGTGTGCCATTGATCAGCTCCTACTTCAGACTCTGGATGTACGCGATGAGCGCGTTGATCTCGTCTTCGTTCACGAGGCCCTTGAACACGGGCATGACCGGCCCGTAAGGCTTCACGAGTTTCTTGTGCGGATCGAGGATCGATTCGCGGATGTAGTTTTCGTCGACCTTGGCCTTCGTGCCGTCGGTCAGCTCTTCTTCGGCGCCCCAGATCCCTTTCCAGGTCGGGCCGGTCAGCTTCGAGCCGTCGGCGCTGTGGCAGGCGATGCAGCCCTTGGTCTGCGCCACCTGCTTTCCCTTGTCGGCGAGCGAAACCACTTTCGGAGCGGCGGCCGGGGCGTCGGCTCCCTGCCCCTGCGTCGAAGCCAGGGTCTCGCCGGCGACCGGGATCTCCGGCAGCGGCTTGCCCGCGTTCCAGGCCGTCCACTGCTCGTCGGTCAGGGCGATGATCTGCGCGAGCATCCCGGAGTGCGAGGTGCCGCAGTATTCGGCGCAGTACACCTGGTGCTTGCCCGGGACGGTCGCCTCGAACCAGACGCTCGTGTACATGCCCGGAACCACGTCCTGCTTCACGCGGAAGTTCGGGATGAAGAAGCTGTGAAGGACGTCCGAGGACGTCATGACGAGCTTCACCGGCTTGTTGACCGGAACATAAGCCTCGTTGAGCAGGCTCTTGCCGTTGGCGTACTGGAACTGCCAGGACCATTGCCGGCCGATCACGCGGATTTCGTACGCGTCCGTCGGCGGGTGAACCATGTTCCGGTAAACGACGTAGCCCCAGACGAAGATCACCATGAGAAGGACGGTCGGAACGACGATCCACACGGCCTCGAGGGCGTGGTTCCCGGTGATGTACTTCGGGCGGAATCCCGGCTGCGCGCGATACTTGATCGCGAAGTAGATCATGCCGCCAACCACGAGGATGAAGAAGAAGACGCTCAGCCACACGAGGAAGCTATAGAGGTCGTCCCATTGGCCGGCGACCACGGTTCCCTGGACGGGGAGCGTGCCGGCTAAGCTCAAGCTAAACATTCGAAGTGGACTCCTTCTGGTCAAGACGGATCATGCGACGTTGCCTGTTCCAAAAAACGAAAAGATAGGTT